>JAQBQC010000199.1 GCA_028287205.1 Gemmatimonadota bacterium | reverse complement strand
GTGTGCAGCCCCTGCTTCCAGCCGAACGCCTGGCTCAGATCGTACGCCGCGCCCGTCGTCATCACGGGAATGGCAAGCAGACCGACGCCCACCACGCCGAGCGCGAAGAGGGTGCCCGCCGCATTGCCTGCGAGAGGCCGGAGCGCCTCCGCCGCCTGCGACGCGTTCTCGATGTTGCCGCGCCCGGCCACGAACAGTGTCGCCGCGGTGGAGAGGATGATGAAATACATCACCACGTTGGAGAAGAACATTCCCGCAACCACGTCCCACCACGAGTGGCGCAGCTCGGCATCGGTGGCGCCGATCCGATCGGAGAGTCGCCGGCGTCCGAGCGCAATCTCTTCCTCGACTTCCTGATTGGACTGCCAGGTGAACAGGTACGCCGACAGCGAGGTGCCGATCACGGCGACGATGATCGCGAGAAAATCGCGATCGAAGTGAAGTGTCGGTATGAGCGACCCGCGAAGCACCTCGGCCCACTGTGGATGAGCGAGAAATGCGGCGCCCACGTACGCGAGGAGCGAGAGCGCCAGCACGCGGAGCACATTGCGGATGAAGTCGTATGTGCCCCAGAGCTGCAGCGCGAGCACGATCACGGTCGTGATGATCACGATCCACGGAATCGGAATGGGGACGACCACGTTCAATGCGGCAGCGACACCTCCGATGTCTGCCCCCGCCTCGATCACGTTTCCGATCAGCACGCCCCCCAGCACCGGGAAGAGGAGCCAGCGCGAGTAATGGCGTCTGAGCACGGCGAAGAGTCCCTCGCCCGCGACCTGGCCGAGCTTGGCCGACAGGTACACGACTGCCACCATCATCGGGAACGTCACGGGCGCGGTCCACAGGAAGGAGGGACCGAAACGAGCGCCAGCGCTCGCATACGTGCCGATGGCGGACGGATCGTCGTCGGCAGCACCGGTGATCAGCCCGAGCCCGATCGTGCGAAACACTCCACGGCGGGACGGCGCGTCTGGGGATTCGGATGTATCGGGCGGGATCCCTGAGGACGTCATGCGCGCCGTCGCCGGAAGAGGCGGACTCGCGCGAGCACCGTCGGATCAGGGACGGAGGCGAGTGAAGTCGCGCGCGGGGACGGGTGACGTCGCACCGACGGTGCCACACTGTTCCGAAAAAAACTTTGCGCTCGCGCTCAGCGCGCTCCACATTCACGATCTCGCTCGATCTCGCCCGCACGAACTCGCCTTTCGGTCCGCCAACCGCTGGCCCGACCAGCCGCCCGGAGTCTCAGATGCTGTCGACCCTTCGCTCGCTCGGTGCGCTCGCACTTCTCCTTGTCGCCTCGCCGCTCGTTGCGCAGGTCACCGCCATCAAGGCCGGACGCCTCGTCGACACCGAGCATGGCACCGTCGCGACGAATCAGATCGTGATCATTCGCGACGGGAAGATCGATGCCGTCGGCCCGTCGCTCGCGATTCCCGCCGGCGCGAAGGTCATCGATCTCTCGGGGATGACAGTGCTACCCGGGCTCATCGACAGTCACACGCACGAGGCGGATGGCGTGCTCCCCGACTTCAATGGCGATCCGCGGTCCGTGCTCTTTCACACGTCATCGGAGGTCGTGCTCGCGGCGATCCCAAGCGTGAAGTCCACGCTGATGGCGGGATTCACCACGGTGCGCGACCTCGGCACGTACCGCGCGCTCAACGATGTCGCGCTGCGCGACGCGATCGCGCGCGGCGTGATCCCAGGTCCGCGCATGTACGTCGCCGGCGCGTACATCACGATCACGGGTGGCGCGGGCGCGATGACCGGCGTGTCGCCAGACGTGCAGCTGCCCTGGGACATGCGTTTCGGTGAGGCGAACAGTCCGGAGGAGGTGCGGCAGAAGGTGCGGCTTCTCGTGGCGCAGGGCGTGAACGTGATCAAGGTGCTCTCGTCGGGTGCCGTGCTCACGCACGGGAGCAACACGAAGTCGCAGGAGTTCACGCCCGAGGAGCTCACCGCAGCGGTGCAGGAGGCGCACTCGTTCGGACTCAAGGTCGCCGCCCACGCGCACAGCGCCGAGGGCATCAAGAACGCGGTTCGCGCCGGCGTCGCGTCGATCGAGCACGGCACGTATCTCGACGACGAAGGCATTCGCCTGATGAAGGAGCACGGCACCTTCCTCTCGGCCACGCTCGACGTGCACGATTGCATCACGAGCGCGCCGAACACGCCCGCGGACTTCCTCGAGCACAATCGCGGCATCGCCGACATCCACTATTCCGGATTCAAGAAGGCGGTGCAGGCGGGGGTGAAGATCGCGTTCTCCACCGACGTGCCGGTGTGCCCGTACGCGAACGCCGGAAAGGAGTTCGCCTACATGGTGAAGAACGGGATGACGCCGATGCAGGCGATTCAGGCCGCGACGATGGGAGGTGCGGAGCTGATTGGCGTGCTCGACAAGGTGGGATCGATCAGCAAGGGCAAGCTCGCGGACATCATCGCCGTGTCCGGCGACCCGACGAAGGATGTCACGCAGCTCGAGCGCGTGCTCTTCGTGATGAAGGATGGGAAGGTGTTCAAGACGCCGGATGCGGTGCCGACCACCACCAACTGATCAGCTTCCCGTTACAGAGACCGCCCTCGACACACAGATCCAATCGAATCCCTGGGTGCTGTCCGGCGGGAGACACCCACTGACCGTCGCCGCGCCTGCCGCAGCGGCAACGTATTCGTTGTGCCACACCAATTTCGAGTGTGCAGCAATCGTGAGCGAGTCGCCGTCCACTACCAGCATTTCGCCCTTCACCTGTTGGATGACGGTGTTCCGGGGCGTCGCGTCGATCAACAGAATGAATCCCTGCGCTCCGGGCATGTTGTAGACACGCGTCACGGAAGTCGGGGACATGTTCTCAACCGTCCACACGGCATATATGTGCTCGCCGACGGCTACCGTCCGCGGCCCGACGGAGAGGGTCGAGACGAATCCATCAGCTGGAACGCGGGGTTCTGTGCTCGACGTGCAGCCAGCGAGAGAAATCGCAACAACGGCCAGGAGCTGCTCGAGCTTCACGGGGGTTCCTCGACTTAGGGGTGTCTACGACAGCGCGCAGAACATGGATCAGCGTAGCTCCGTGGGTCAAGCGCTCTTTTCGTTGCAGCGCCTGGCAACAACGCAAATGCTGGACACGAATGACACGAATGAAACGAATCGAACCGGCGCGCGCCGAAGCTCCATCTTACATGATTCGATTCGTTCAATTGGTTTGATTCGTGTCGAGCTTGCGCGCTTCTGCTGCAGTTCCCCACGCCCTACCGCCGAAACATGAAGTACACCGCGCCCGCCATGCACAGAGCTGCCCACAGATAATCCAGCTTCACCGGCACCTTCATGTAGAAAGCGGCGAATGGCACGAATACCGCCAGTGTGATCACTTCCTGCAGGATCTTGAGCTGTCCAAGCTCGAGCTGCGTGCTCCCGATTCTGTTCGCCGGCACCTGAAGCGCGTACTCGAACAGCGCGATGCCCCAGCTCACCAGGATCGCGATGTACAGAGGCTTGTTGTGCAGGTTCTTCAGGTGCGCGTACCACGCGAACGTCATGAAACAGTTCGAGGCGATCAGGAGCAGGGTCGTCTTGACGATGACTGGCATGGATTTGGAGATGAGGGTAACCCGAACACCCGCGAGCCAGCGGGTAATATAGGGCAGCCCTTTTCATCGCCTCGCAATCGCCCTGCCACGTCGTCAACCGTCGAGCTTCGCCGTGCCGTTTCGCTCCAGTCTCCGATTTGCTCGCACAGCGCGGGCGCTGCGCTTCCCGCTGCTCGCGCTCGTCGTGGGCGTCGCCGCCGCCGCAACGCGCTTCGCGCACGATCCCTTCATCGTCATCCCTGCCTCCGTGCGCGACTCGCTCAACAGCGTCTGGTCGCAGGCGAACGTTCACTGGAACGAGATCGGCGATCAGAACATGCTCACGCAAGCGCTCGGTACAGGCAAGCCGACGCAGAAGGAGTACCTGGGCTGCCTGATCGGAGACTCGGATGGCGACACCTTTCACGTGATCGGCTGGATTCCCGCGCACGACATGAAGCGCTTCCAGTTCGCCGTGACCGGAAGCTGCGACAGCGTGCCCGGCGCGATTGGCACCTTCCACACGCATCCCTACCGCGCTGCACCCACGGGCGAGGCGTTGAAGGAGCCGGGGCTGTCCAAGCAGGATCTCACCACGTTCACGGGTGGCACGGATCGCGTGCTCATCGTCGTGTGGGATGTCGACTCCATGGACGTCGCCCTCCGCGCCTCTGACGGACGCGTCGTGCACCCGGCCCTCCTCCTGCCGCGCTGATACTTCCCCCACTCTTCCTCCCGGCTACGTTTCCCGAATGAGCTCCCCGCACGTTCTCGCGTCTCCCCGTAGCGCGCAGCAGCGCGAGCGGGAGCTCATCGAGTGGCTTCAGGCGCACGACTCGCTGCTCCTCGGCTTCAGCGGCGGCGTCGACTCCGCGTACCTCGCCTGCGTCGCGGTGGATGCCGTGGGCGCCGAGCGATTTCTCGCCGTGATCGGGCGCAGCGCCTCGTCTCCGGCCGAACAGTGGCAGACCGCGCGCGATGTCGCGGCGCGCGCGGGGATCAGCGTGCTCGAAGTCGACACGCAAGAGATGGATGACCCGCGCTACGTCGCGAATCCCACGAATCGCTGCTACTTCTGCAAGTCCGAGCTGTGGTCCGTGCTCGAGCGCGTGCGCGCAGAGCGGGGCATCTCGACGATCATCGACGGCACGAATGCGGACGATCTCTCCGATCATCGTCCGGGAAAGAAAGCGGCCGCAGAGCAGGGGATCCGCTCCCCGCTCGCGGAGCTCGGATTCACCAAAGACGACATTCGCGAGCTGTCGCGCGTGCGCGGAATTCCGACGTGGTCGCAGCCGTCTTCACCCTGCCTCTCTTCGCGACTGCCGTACGGCACGCCGGTGACCGTCACGCGCCTCTCCGCGGTGGAGCGCGCCGAGCGTGCGCTGCGAGCGCTCGGCGTGTCGGGCAATCTTCGCGTGCGCCATCACGGGGACACCGCGCGTGTCGAGATGGATCTCGCGCAGCTCGAGCAGTGGCAGCCCGCAGACCGCTCGGCGCAGCTGTGCGATGCCGTGCGCGGCGCCGGATTCGCGCACGTCGTGCTCGATCCGCGCGGCTTCCGTTCCGGATCGCTGAACGTGCTCGCCGGTGTCACCACCGATCGCGGAACCAGTGCGCCTCTTTCTGGCACTTGAGCTCGACCCGCGCGAGCGCGAGGCAATTCGCCAGGCGACCGCGTCGATGAGAATGGCCGCACCCGAAGCCAGCTGGGTGTCCGAGGACAATCTGCACCTGTCGATCAAGTTCTTTGGCGAGCAGCCCGACAGCGCTCCCGCCAACCTCGCTTCCATTCTGGCTCCAGTGGGGGCCGCGCACCAGCCATTCGATCTGCGTGTCAGCGGTCTCGGCGCCTTTCCAAACCTTCGGGCGCCTCGCGTCGTATGGATGGGCGTGCAACACGATCCGAGGCTCGAGCTTATGCACCACGACGTGGAGGCGACCTGCGCGGCGCATGGCTTTCCGCTGGACGCCCGAGCCTTTCGCCCCCACATCACGCTCGCGCGCGTGCGCGACGAGATGCCGCTCGCGAATGCGCGCGCGCTTGCGCTCGCCGCGCGCGCTGTGGTGTATAAGGGTGCGCAGCAGGTGAGCGCGCTTTCGCTGCTCGAGAGCACACTCGGGCCAGGTGGCCCGCGCTATACGAAGGTCGCGTCGATTCCACTCGGAGGTGGGTGAGTCATGGGAGGATGCTTCAAGTCGATCG
>JAQBQC010000196.1 GCA_028287205.1 Gemmatimonadota bacterium | reverse complement strand
CGTAGTGCACGACGGCGAAGTCGCGATCGAGGTCGAGCGCGTTGCGGTACGCCGCGATCGCGCCGTCGATGTCTCCCGCGGCGCGCGCCACATCGCCAAATTCCTTGAGCACGTCCGCGCGCGCAGGGGCGAGTCGCCGCGCGCTACGCAGCAGCTCTCGCGCCGCGGCCGGATCTCCGGCCCGCGCGCGCGCCGCAGCGGTGAGCAGCAGCGCCTCCACCGAGCCGCCGTCCACACCGAGCAGCGTCTCCGCGGTGACGCGCGCCTCGATCACGCGATCGAGCGCGAGCAGCGCGCGCGTTTCGCCCGCGAGCAACTTGGGATCGACGGGGGCGGCGACGCGCGCGCTGCGGTATCGCTCGAGCGCCTCGCCGAAGAGCCCCTGGCGCATGAAGATGTCGCCCAGGATCGCGAACCCCTCGGCCATGGGCGCGCCGCGAGCGAGCGCCCGATTCGCCTCGACCACGGCGCGATCGAGCATCCCCTTCGCGAGATAGTCGTGTGCGAGCACGAAGTGATGCTCGACCACCGCCTCTGCGACCGCCGGCTTCGCGGGCTCCGGCTCCGGAGCCGGTATCACGGGCGCGAGCTCCGTGAACAGCGAGTCGAGCACCTCCACGTCGAACGCGAAGCTCTCGATGCTCGCCGCTGTGTGCTCGCCGCCGCCGAGCTCCGGCGCGATCGAAAGATCCGGATCCTCGTATTCGACGTCGATCGCGAGCTCGAACTTCTGCGGCGTGTAGTACGGGTCGAGCTCGAGGGCGCGCTTCGTCGCGCGCAGCGCGCCCTCGAAGTCGCCGAGGTTGGAGAGCGTGAAGCCGAGGTTGTAGTGCGCCTCCGCGAAGTTCGGACGCGCGTGAATCGAGCGCCCGAACGCATTGCGCGCGTCCTCGAACTTCTTGAGCTCCGCCAGCACGAGCCCGATGCCGTTCCACGCCACCGGCTGTTCCGGCTCGACGGTGAGCACCTGCCGGTAGGACTCGAGGCCGAGCTGCATCCGCTTTCCGCGAAAGAGCAGGAGCGCGAGGTTGAGCCAGGCCTTCACGAAGTTCGGCTGCGACGAGAGTGCGGCGCGGAAGGAATCGACCGCGGCTTCCGACTGCCCGGCATGATACTGCGCGACGCCGAGATTGTTGTGCGCGATGGCGTACGCCGGATCGAGCGCGAGCGCGCGACGATAGCTCTCGGCCGCGGGCGCGTGCTGCCCCTGCTGGTGGAGCGCGACTCCGCGCTCGCACCAGAGCTTGGGCGAGTCCTTCTGCGCGAGGAGAATCTGATCGTAGAGCTCGATGGCGGCGGACGCATCCTTCTTGAGCAGATGCACCTCGGCCATGGCCTGCCGAACCAGATTCTCATCCTCGTTGCGGTCGAGCGCGAGCTTGTACTCCTTCAGCGCCTCGGCGTAGTAGCCCTTCTGTCGAAACGCGAGGCCGAGATTGTAGTGCGCGAGATGACCGTCGGTGGACAGCTCGAGTGCAGAGGAGCGGCGCTCCTGGCGCGCGGGCACGAGCTCGTTGTAGCGCGCCGTGTTGTAGCGATCGATCGAGAGATTCGCCTGCGCGCGCGAGAGCGAGGGATTGAGCTGGATCGCGCGCTTGGTTGCGGCGCGCGCCTCCTCGTGGCGACCGAGATCGCCGAGCACGAAGCCGATGAGATAGTGCGCGTCGGCGTTCTCCGGCGAGAGCTCGATCGAGCGATGCAGCGCGGCGAGCGCCTGATCGTTCAACCCCCGATTGTACAGCACCTCGCCGATGTACTGGTGCACGAGCGGGCTTTTCTCGTCGAGCGCGAGCGCGCGGTCGAGCCAGCACTGTGCCTTCTCGAGATCGCCGTTCGCCTTTTCCGCGAGACCGAGCTGCACGATGGCGCCGACGTCATTGGGCGCGTACTGCAGGATCGCGTTGAACTCGGTGACCGCCTCCTTCGCATCGCCGATCGCGGCGTAGGCGCGGCCCAGCTCCCAGCGCGCCTCGCGATCATCCGGATGCGCGCGCAGCCTGTCGCGGAGCTCCGCCACACGGCGGTCGTAGTAGCCCGTGTGAAAATACGCGACTTCGAGGTTGCGCTGTGCGACCTGCATCTTGGGGTCGAGCTCGAGCGCGCGCGCAAAGGCGGCGACCGCGTCCTCGTACATCCCCTTGTTGTAGTAGAGAACGCCGAGATTGTTGTGCGCGCCGGCGTCCGAGCCATCGATGCGCCGCGCGAACGACCGCAAAATGTCGCGGTCGCGCTGCGAGATGGGGGTCGTCGACGCACCGTTCTCGGTCACAGAGCGCGAACCGCGCGAAGGATCACCTGGAGCGAAGCCGCGTCCGGAAGAAGCAGGAAGAATCCGCGGAGCTCCTCGCCCTCGCCCTGCAGGAAGAATTGCGTCTCGACCGCGACGACCATGTCACGCTCGGTGCCGAACTGCAGATACGCGGTGTTCAACACGGCGGTCGACATGTCGATGGCGAGGCTGGGCGGGGATGGCAGCAGCATGAGTCCCATGAACTCGCTCAGCGCATTCATGTACGCGCCGCTCAGGATGTTGCCGGCCTCCTTGATCGCCGACTGTTCGAGATCGCCGAACGGGGTGTCGGGCACGATGGGGCGCCGAAGCATCAGCTGCGCGAGCCGGATCGCCGTGGGATGCGGGAAGACCAGCAGCGTGCGCCCGGTGAGGTCTCCCATCATCTGCATCAGCACGGCGACGATCGGCTCTTCGTCCGGCATGATGCGCGACGGCACATCCTCGAGCGCGGCGATCGTGATCGTCGGCACGGTGATCATGATCGTGTTGCTGGTCATCTGCGAGAGCGCGGTCGCGGCGTGGCCGGCGCCGATGTTCGCGGTCTCGCGGAGCGCATCGAGCTCCATCGTGTTGAGTTGCAGCAGGTCCGCCATCGCGCGCTCCCTAATTGAGACTGCTGACGTCGACGATCAGCGCGGGCGCGCCGTCGGCCAGAATCGTTGCGCCACTGAACAGCGCGAGCCCATCGCGCACACCGTCGAAGCCCTTGACGACGATGTCCTGCTGCCCTGCGAACTCGTCCACCACGAGTCCCGTTCTGCGTCCGTCGCTCTCGATCACGATAACCTGCGTCGAGCCGTCCGCGCTCACGAAGGAAGCCTCGGGCAGACCAACGACTTCGCGGAACTGGAGAAGGGGCACGACCTCGTCGCGCAGCAGCATGACCTCCCGCCCCTGCACGCGTCGTCTCGCGGCCTGCCGCAGCTCGACCGTCTCGCGCACGTGCGTCATCGGCACCGCGTACATCTCGCCGTCCACGCGCGCGAGCAGCGCGCGCACGATCGCGAGCGTCACCGGCAGCCGCAGCGTCACGATCGTTCCCTTGCCCGGCTCGGACGTGATCTCGACGGATCCGCCGAGCGTGCGCACGCGTGTGAGGACCACATCGATGCCCACACCGCGCCCGGAGAGATCCGTGACCGCCGCGGCGGTGCTGAAGCCGGGGCGCGAGATGATGCGCACGAGCTCATCGTCGCTCAACCGCTCGACGGTCGCGTCGACCAGCCCCTGGGCGCGCGCACGAGCCAGTACCTTGTCGCGGTCGATGCCGCGGCCATCGTCCTGTACGCGCATCGTCACCATCTGCCGCTCGCGCGTGACGGTGAGCGTGAGCTGCCCCGCGGGTGGTTTGCCTGCCTTCTCGCGCACATCCGGCAGCTCGATGCCATGATCGGCGGCGTTGCGCAGCAGGTGCACGATCGGCTCGCCGATCTCGTCGAGCATCGAGCGATCGAGCTCGATCTCGCGTCCGTTGAGCGTGAGCTCTATCTCCTTGCCCAGCGAATGCGCAGCATCGCGCACGAGTCGCGGAAAGCGGTCGAACACCTGGCCCACGGGCACCATGCGGCTGGCCATGATCTCTTCGTGGAGATCGGAGATGAGCCGCGACGCCTGCGCGAGCGCCTCGTCGAGTGCGGGATCGCCGATCTCGTGCGCGACGTCGGAGAGGCGCCCGCGCGCAACGAGCAGCTCGCCCGCGAGATTCGTGAGCCCGTCCAGCCGCCGAAGCTCAACGCGGATCGTGCGCGGGCCCCGCGCCGCCATGGACTTCGCGCCGCCAGCGATCGCGAACTCCTGCGTCGACGTGGGAATCGCGAACTCCTGCGTGGCCGTTGGAATCGCGAGCTCCTGCGTCGTGGTGACTATCGGCATCTCCACGCTCGCGCGCGCGCGCGAGAACGCGCGCAGCTGCTCGAGCGCCGGCGCCGATGCACTTTCCGCGGAGCCGCCGGCGACCTCGATCTCCACCGCGCGCTCGAGCACGTCGACCGCCGCGAACAGCGCGTCCATCACCGCGCGATCGACGGCGACCTCCGCGTGGCGCACGCGATCGAGCAGCGACTCGAGCTCGTGGGCGAGCGCCGTCACGGTCGCGTAGCCCATCGTCGCGCTCATGCCCTTCATCGAATGCACGGCGCGGAAGATGGCGCTCACCGGCTCCGACGCCGTGGGCGCACGCTCGAGCGCGAGCAGCTCCTCGTTCATCGTGGAGAGCTGCTCGCGGCTCTCGGACTGAAAGAGCGTGGCGTACTTGGCGAGATCCATGGATGTCGTTCGCTGACGCTCGCGACTGCGCCGCTCAGCCCAACACGCGCTGGACGGCTTCCAGTACTCGGCTCGGCTGAAACGGCTTCACGACGAAGTCCTTCGCGCCGGCCTGAATCGCCTCGACGACGAGCGCCTGCTGCCCCATCGCGCTGCACATCAGAATCTTCGCGTTCGCGTCGAAGCTCGTGATCTCGCGAACCGCATCGATGCCGCCCATGTCGGGCATCACGATGTCCATCGTCACCAGGTCGGGGCGAAGCGCCTTGTAGCGCTCGATCGCCTGCACTCCCGACTCGGCCTGTCCGACGATCTCGTAGCCGGACTCCTCGAGAATGTCCGAGATCATCGTGCGCATGAAGACGGCATCGTCGCAGATCAGTACAGTGTGACTCACCCTGAGCCTCCGTTAAACGAGCACGTTCGTGAGCAAACCTGGGATGTCGAGCAGCAGTACGGTTTGGGAGTCGATTTCCCCCATGGCGTAGACGATTCCGCCGGGGAGAAGGTCGCCAATTGGGGTCTGCCAGCCGTCGGGAGGGAGTGGCTGGACCTCGATCACCTCGTCCACGGCCACGCCGATCACCCGATTCTGGTGCTCGATCAGCATGACGGGGCCGTCCGGACGGGCCGGCCGGTCGTAGAGGCGGGCGACCAGGTCGATCACGGTGATGACGGTACCACGGACGTTTATCAGTCCGCGAACGTACCGCGGCGCGCCGGGCAGGCGCGTAGCGGGAGGGGGCGGAAGAATCTCCCGCACGATCTCCAGCTCGATCCCGCCAATATGGTCCGCCAGCCGAAAGAGGAGCAGCTGGCGGGGCGCTATGTCAGGTTGTGAGGCGGTAGAAGCCAAGATCGTCCAGCGGATCCGGGTGCACCAGCAACGCCTCCGACTCCGCAACGGCGGCGAGCGATCGCCGCAGATCGGCCGGAAGAGGCGAGCGTAGCTCAACGGATTCGCCGGTGACCGGGTGCGGGAAGATCAGCCATGCCGCGTGGAGGAAATGCCGGTGCTGCGGAAGCTCGACGAGCCGCCGTCCACCGCCTCCACCGTACATGTCATCCCCCACCACAGGGTGTCCCACCGACGCGAGATGTATGCGGATCTGATGCGTGCGACCGGTGTGGAGGTGCGCACGCAGCAAGTCGACCGACTCGAACCGGGCCAGTCGCACGAAATCCGTCTTCGCCGCTCGTCCGGTAGTGACGATTGCCATGCGCTTTCGGTCTCGCGGATCGCGCGCGACCGGCTTGTCGACGGTGAGGCGGTCGCCGTTCACGTGTCCCCACGACAGTGCCGCGTACCGGCGCACGACGCGGCGGGCCGCGAGGTCGGCGCCGAGCTTGCGAAGCGCCACGTCGGTCTTGGCGACGAGCAGGAGTCCGGATGTTTCCTTGTCGAGACGGTGCACGATCCCCGCGCGATCCTCGCCATTCTCGCCGGCGAGTGCCCCGCCCCGCCCCTTCAGCGCGTTGACGAGCGTGCCGCTCCAGTGGCCCGGCGCCGGGTGCACGACCATCCCCGCCGGCTTGTCCACCACCATCACGTGCTCGTCCTCGAACATCACATCGAGCGGAATTTCCTCCGCGAGCACCTCGCGCGACTGCGGCGCGGGCAGCACGACCACGATGCGATCGCCGCTCTCGGGGCGATAGCTCGCCTTCTCGCGCTTGTCGCCGACGGTCACGTTCCCGTTGGCGATGAGCGTGGCGGCATGCGTGCGGGAGGTGCCGAGCTCGCGCGCGAGGAGCAGGTCGAGGCGCAGCTCGCTGTCGGCATCGAGCGTGAATTCGTGCGTGGCCGGTTCCGTCATGCGCTCCGCGTCCGGCGCGCGCGCATCACGCGCGCGTAGTCTCGGTCACCGATTTGGGAATCGGCTCATTTACATCTTCCTCGCCCCAAAGCGCCCACGCGAGCAGAAACGCGCCAATGCTCACCGCCATGTCGGCGACGTTGAACGTTGGCCAGCGCCAATCGCGGAAGCCGATGTCGAGAAAGTCCACGACGCCGATGGGCGAGCGCACACGATCGATCAGATTCCCGATCGCGCCGCCGCACACGAGCCCGAGCGCGATCACGCGCAGCCGGTCACCCGGCGCCGTCGTGCGGTACAGCTTGGAGAGCACGAGCAGCGCGATCACGGTGAGCAGCAGAAAAATCTGACGCGAGTACGGGCCGGCGCTCACGCCGAACGCGGCACCCGGGTTGTGCACGAGCGTGAGGCGCGCCCACTCGCCGAACACCTCGCGCGGCACATGCTGCGGCACCAGCATCGCGACCGCCATCGCCTTCGTCGCGAAATCCGCGACGACGACGAGAACGATGATCGACCAGAATGTCGCCGATTCCGAGCTATTTCTTTGCATCTTCTTCGCGCTGCTTGCACGTGAAGCAGAGACGCGC
>JAQBQC010000193.1 GCA_028287205.1 Gemmatimonadota bacterium | reverse complement strand
TGGAACATCTCATCTCGTGCTTGCTCGAACGGCGTTGGAACGCTCACTTCTTTGCGTCGGTTTCTAATGTTATTGGCCATGCATCCTGTTGGGTGTGGAAGTCCTGTAAATATAAGCGCTTTCGCTCTGTCATTCCACTCAACGAGCGATTTACCGGACTAGTTGCAGGCCGCGCCCGGCGTCTAATTGCTCAGCCCTCAAACCGCGCGGCGAACGAGCTCATCAATCAGCTGCGTCAACGTCTCGGCTGACTCTTCCGGGACGAGTCGCGCGACCCCCGGCAACTTGACGAGCACGCTTCCCGGAATGGCGCCCTGCAGCCGCTCACCCATGCCGCTGTCGAGCCACTGGTCCGCCTCTCCCCACACGATCGTCGTTGGCACAGCGATCGTCCTGAGCGCGAGATCGGCCACATCCTCGGCACTGAGCGAGCGGGCGACGGACAGGAGGTGCGTCACGCCCTCGGAGCCGACGTACGGCGCCAGGTAGCGCGCCACGAGCCGCGCCGGCATGCGCTCGCGGTCGGCCACACTCCCCTCGAGCACGCGCCTGAGCAGCTGCGCGGCTCCCAGCATTCCCTGCGTCAGCCGAAAGGCGAAGCGCGCGGTCTCGCGCTGCACGACCTTCACGTCGCGCGCGGGGCACTCGTCGAAGCCCACGCTGTTAATCAGCATCAGCGCGCCCACGCGAGTCGGCCGCGTCACCGCGAGTCGCTGCGCCACGCCTCCGCCCGCGTCGATCCCCACCACCGTCGCACGCGGAATGCGCAGCGCCGTCATCACCCGATCGATGTGCTCCGCCTGCGCGGCGATCGAGTAGTCGCCGTCGAGCGGACGATCCGATTCGCCATAGCCGAGGAGGTCGATCGCGAGTGCCGTGTGCCCCGATTCCGCGAGGCGCGGCGCGATCGCACGCCAGAGAAAGCTCGACGTGGGGAATCCATGGATGAGCAGCACAGGCTGCCCGCCGTGTCCGAAACGCTCGACGTGCAGGGCTCCACCGCCGGCCGGAATTCGGAGAATGTCGGCTTGTATGTGAGGCTCCGAAGGGGTCGGGGAAAGCGAAAGCTACAGCGGGCGATGGTTGCTTGCGCAACATCATCCTCCCGGTAGCTTTCGGAGAATTCGAGAGCGACGCGCGGAACGGCCGTGTGTGCGGGCCGTGCACCACCCGAGGCAGCAGCATGTCGGAACCCGAGGAAACGTACGACGACAAACGAGCGCGCAAGCTCGAGGCATTGTTGCGCGAGTTGGCCGCGCGCATCGGTGAGCTGGATGAGCGCGGTGAGCTCCTGCGCTATGCCGGCGAGCTGACCAAGCGCATCGGAGACATTCGCAGCGAGCTGTTTCACTACGAAGTGCGCGCGACATACGACACGCCCGATATCGCCGAAAATCGCCGAATCGTGGACGACGCCCAAAAGAGAAGCGAGAGCCCATGGCAGACAAAGGAGTGGACGGCGGACGAGGACGACGATCCGGCGTGGTGAACAAGCAACGGGGTAATTCCCCACAGCGCTTTTATGTGGTTCTGGGTCTTCTGGTCGTCGTCGGCGCGCTGTTCATCGTGCGCGCGGCGCGCGCTCCCAAGGTGCGCGCGAACGTCACCACCGCGCCCATCACGCCCGCGACGGCCGAGGGCTATCTCATGGGCAACGCGAACGCGCCGGTACAGATCATGGAGTTCGCCGACTTCGAATGTCCGGCGTGCGGCAACTTCGCCGTGATCACCGAGCCCGACGTGCGCAATCGCATCGTGAACGCGGGGCTCGCGAGCTACCGCTTCTTCGACTTCCCGCTGCCGATGCACAAGAACACGATGGCGGCATCCAACGCCGCCGCGTGTGCCGCCGATCAGGGCAAGTTCTGGGAGATGCACGACGCGCTCTTCCGCAATCAGCCTGAGTGGAACACCGAAGCCACCGACAATCCGAAGAAGATCTTCCTCGGCTACGTCAAGTCGATGGGGATCAACACGGACACGTGGGAGAAGTGCTTCGACGCGCAGACGCACCAATCGCGCATTCTCGCGAATCAGGCCGAGGGGACTCGCCGCAAGGTGCAGTCGACGCCGACGTTCGTCATAGGGACGCGACTGATTCCCGGCGCGATGAGCTACGACGTGTTCAAGGCGTACGTCGACAGCGCCGCGAAGGAAGCGCCGGCCGTCGCCAAGGCGGACACGACGAAAGCGAAGAGCACGACGAAGTGAGCCGGCGGCAGACACTCGCGCTGCTCGCCGTCGTCGGAATCTGCATCGCGCTCTATCTCACGCTCTACAAGGTGGGCGTGATCGGGGTGCTGAGCTGCTCGATCGGCTCGTGCGAGACCGTGAACACCAGCAAGTGGTCGATGCTGCTCGGCATTCCCATCGCGGCGTGGGGACTCGCGGCCTACGTCGCGCTGCTCCTCCTCGCGATGGTCGGCAGCGGCGAGTCGCGCGAGGAGAGCGTGCCGATCGCGCGCATGCTCGTGGCGCTCGCGGGGTGGAGCGTGCTGTTCTCCGCGTGGCTCACGTACCTGGAGCTGTTCGTCATTCACGCGATTTGCATCTGGTGCCTGACGTCAGCGCTCCTGTGGGTGGTGATTCTCGCCGTGTGTGTGGTGGACCTGCGCGCGGTGAGCCGAGCGGAATAGCCGGCGCGATCAGGGCGACTCAGGGCATCGCGAACACGAACTTCTCCGTGCTCCCCGCTTCGATCGCGCGATACACGGACGGACCATTCTCGAGCGGTACCTCCGTTACCGGCTTGGGCGGCGGAATCTCGTCGTTGTCGAACGCGTCGGCGATCGGATCGAGCATCCCCGCGCACGCCTCGACATCGTAGATCAGTGAGTTGACGCCCACGAGCACACCGCCGACGCGGTAGAGATCGAGCAGCGGAAGATTCACGTGTCCATCCTTCGGCGCTGCAATCGTCGTGATGCGCCCGAACTCCGCGATCGCGCCCACGGCCGCGTCCACCCAGAAGCCCGTCGTGTCGAAGATGAGGTCCGCGCCGCCCTCGAAGTGCGTCCTCACGCCGCTCGCGAAGGCCTTTGCATCAGTGAGCAGGATGATCGGCACACCACTGGAGCGCAGCGACTCCGTGAGGTCGGCCTCGCGTACGGCCGCGACGATGCGCGTCGTGCCGAGCACGCCCGCGAGCGCGATCGCGGCACTTCCCACCGCGCCCACGCCGATCACGACGAGCCGCCGGTCCGCCACCACCAGCCCGCCGCGGCGCAGCGCTGTCCACGCCGTGGTATACGGCACGCCGCAGCTCGCGGCGAGCGGAAAGGAGAGCGATTGCGGCTTGAGCGCGAGTCCGTCCGCAGGCAGCGCGAGATACTCGGCGTGCGTGCCGTCGTGCGCGAAGCCGAGCTCCGCTCCGGTTCCCCACACCTCGCGTCCCACCCATTCCTCGGGCCCCTTCTCCACCACGCCGGCGAAGTCGCGTCCGGGCGTGCGGGGAAGCGACGTGTGCGGGAAACGTCCGAGTACGTTCTTTACATCGCTCGGATTCACTCCGGCGGCTCGAACGCGCACGAGCACCTCGTTCTCGCAGGGAACGGGCACGGGAACATCCGCGACCTGCAGCGCGTCGAGGCTTCCAAAGCGGTCAAACCGTAGAGCTTTCACAGCAACCTGTATCGACGAAGTCAACCCACCAACGCGCGGGCCCAAACAAATAGTTGCACCGAAGCGTTGATTAGCCAAGTGACACCTTCGCCGGCAACCGGCCGTATGGACGGTATGGCCGCTGAGTGATACAATTGGTGCCGGTTGCAGGGCTTCCGTCGTTTACTAAGTGGAGGGATGCGCGATGGTACGCGCTATGCCTCCTGAGTCCGCAAGGCAAGGCAGCGCCAACCGGACGATCTCTTTAATCGGAGCACGCATGCTGGGTCAGCTGTTCCCTGAACGAATATTTTCCCGAAAGCTCAACCCCTCTGCGGACAAGCGGTTGCGACTCGCGCAGGCGCGGGCCGAAGAGTCCGTCGTGCAGGCGCACGTCGAGAACGCACTCATGTTCGTCGACAATCTCGCCGAGGACCTTCCGTTCGATCGCGCCATCGAGACGTACGTGCGCGTGATGGGAATTCCCGAGCCGCTCGCCAGCACGGTGGTGACGCGCACCCTCGTCGTCCTCGGCGAGGATCTCGTGCCGTACCACCGCCGCAGCGCGGAAAGCACGCGACCGGAGGAGACGGGACGTCCACCGCTCCGCCTCGACGACGCGTCCGACGCGCGAGTGCGCACGATTCGTCGCGCCTGACGTACGCGGACGAACGTGTCCGGGATCGAGATCAAACACCTGAGCGCCTCGCCGAAGATCAGCGAGGCGCTCAGTGCGATGATGATCGAGGTCGTCGCGAACAATGGATCGGTGAGCTTCATGCACCCGCTCGAGCCGGAGCGCGCAGCGGCCTTCTGGAATCGCGCGCTGGCCGCGGCATCACGTGGCGAGCGAGTGATCCTCGGTGCCTGGGATGGCGAGGCGCTGGTGGCGACCGTGACGCTGCTGCTCGACTGTCCGCCGAATCAGCCGCATCGCGCCGAGGTCGCGAAGATGATGACGCGGCCGAGTCACCGGGGAAGAGGTATTGCGTCGGCTCTGATGCGCGAGCTGGAGAAGCTGGCAGTGGAGCACGGACGCACGCTTCTCGTGCTCGACACAGCAACGGTCGATGGCGCGTCGCGCCTCTACGAGCGCCACGGCTTCACGCTCACCGGCGAGATCCCGGACTACGCGCTCACACCCTTCGGCGAGCTCACTGGCACGAAGATCTACTGGAAGCGCATCGGAGGCAGCAAGCCGTAAAGATCGGGATCCGACTCTAGCAGCGATCCCCATTTCGGTGGCGCTTGAACCGATTCTCACAGATCACGCGATAGAACTTCGGCTCCCGCCCGAAATGCAGAAGGAGCCCAACTTCCAGGTGCGTCGCGCACAGGTAACTGAATAGCTGCCGCCTTGCATTGGGATGCAGGCGCTCCGTTGCCTTGGTCTCGAGAACGAGCTTCTCATCGACGATCATGTCGAGTGTCTGCCAGGCAAGTGGCTCTCCTCGGTAGTAGACCATGACGCCGACCTCACGATCGACCCGATGCCCCATGGCTGCCAGCTCCCGCTCCAACGCGAGCGCATAGAGATATTCACGAAATCCGAACCCGAGCTCTTTATGCGCGTTGTAGAAAGCGCGGATAACGGAGTGCGTCAGGGCCTCCTCGACTAGCCCACTCTCGCGATCGGAGCTCATCCGTTAGTGTCCGTTCAATCCGTTTAATCCGTATCATCAAATTGTTAGTGCCTGCATTGCGCAACCGCGGACGATTTCGCGACTGCCGCCGGGAAGGTCGTAACAGTGTGAGAAACGGATCGAACGGATTGAACGGACACAAACGGAAGAGGCCCCTCGGTGCACGGGAACTTCATCCCGCTACGGCGGAGCATTTCTTTGGACGGGTTGCGCTAGCTCTCGAGCGACTCGTATTGATCCTTCAGCGCAGCTACCACCGCCGGATCGGCGAGTGTGGTCGTGTCGCCGAGAGCGCGGCCCTCGGCGATGTCGCGTAGAAGGCGGCGCATGATTTTGCCCGAGCGCGTCTTTGGCAGATCGGCGCTGAAGATTATGTCGTCCGGCTTCGCGATTGCGCCGATTTTGTTCGCGACGTGCTCGCGCAGCTCGGCGTTGAGCTCCGGCGTTGGCTTTTTGCCCTCTCGCAGCGTCACGAACGCGGCCAGCGCCTGGCCCTTGAGCTCGTGCGCCTTCCCGACCACCGCCGCCTCGGCCACCGCCGGATGATCGACGAGCGCCGACTCGACCTCCATCGTGCCGATGCGATGTCCCGCGACGTTGAGCACGTCGTCCACGCGGCCGAGGATCCAGAAATTTCCGTTGGCATCGCGCTTGGCGCCATCGCCGGGGAAGTAGAGATCGGGGCGGCCGGGCCACTTCGAGAAATAGGTCTTCACGTAGCGCTCATCATCGCCCCAGATCGTGCGCAGCATCCCCGGCCACGGCTTCGTGATCGCGAGCAGCCCTCCTCCCACGGGAATCCGCTTCGCGTTGTCGTCGAGCAACTCCGCGGATATTCCAGGGAACGCGACCGTCGCGCTGCCGGGCGTCGTCTCCGTGATTCCCGGGAGCGGCGCGATCATGATCGCGCCCGTCTCCGTTTGCCACCACGTGTCGACGATCGGGCAGCGGTCGCCTCCGATGTGCTCGCGATACCACATCCACGCTTCCGGATTTATCGGCTCGCCCACTGATCCGAGCAGCCGCAGCTTCGAGAGGTCGTGCTTCTCGGGATGCTGCGAGCCCCACTTCATGAATGCGCGGATGGCGGTGGGAGCAGTGTAGAAGATCGTGACGCCGTATTTCTCGCACAGCTCCCAGAATCTGGACTTCGCGGGCCAGTCCGGGGCGCCCTCGTACATCATGCACGTCGCGCCGTTGGCCAGCGGGCCGTACACGATGTACGAGTGTCCCGTTACCCACCCCACATCGGCGGTGCACCAATAGACATCGTCTTCCTTGAGATCGAAGATCGTCTTCGTCGTGAATGCGCACTGCGTGAGATAGCCACCCGTGGTGTGGACGATTCCCTTCGGCTTTCCCGTCGTTCCCGACGTGTAGAGCGTGAACAGAATCTCCTCGGCGTTCATCGCCGTCGCGGGGCGATTCGCCGACGCCTTGGCCATGAGGTCGTGCCACCACTGATCGCGTCCGGCCTTCATCGCGGCGGGTGTTCCGCCAATCGGCTGCGCCGTGCGTCGCACGACCACCACGTGCTCGATCGTGGGTGTTTGCGCGATGGCATCGTCGGCGTTCTTCTTGAGCGGCACGACCTGACCGCGCCGAAATCCGCCATCCGCGGTGATCAACACCTTCGCCTGCGCGTCGACGATGCGATCGCGCAGTGACTCCGCGGAGAAGCCGCCGAACACAACCGAGTGGACCGCGCCGATGCGCGCGCAACCGAGCATCGCGATCGCGGCCTCGGGGATCATCGGCAGATAGATCGAGACGCGATCGCCGCGCTTCACGCCCAGGCTGTCGAGCACCGAGGCGAAACGGCTCACCTCATCGAGCAGCTCTCCATACGTGAGCGTGCGCGTGTCGCCCGGCTCGCCCTCCCACACGATCGCCGCCTTGTCGCGCCGCGCGCCACGCGCATGCCGGTCCACGCAGTTCACGGAGGCGTTGAGCTCACCGTCCGTGACCCACTGCGCGCGCGGCGGCTGCCAGTCGAGCACCTTCGAAAACGGCTT
>JAQBQC010000148.1 GCA_028287205.1 Gemmatimonadota bacterium | reverse complement strand
AGCCGCCGCTCGAGCGTCGGGTGTCGCACGACCGCGATGTACGTGAGCGCCATCGGCGCGAACAGGAAGACCGCCCCCGCCAGGATGTACAGCGCCGAGTGTCGCACCTCGCGCGGCACAGACACCGAGAGATAGCGCCACACATCGCGAGCGGAGAGGGCGCGCTGGCGATAGAGAAAGTTGTGGCCGGCGCCGAGCAGTCTGCTCACGTAGAAGATCGCATCCTGGTCTTCGCTCTCGGAGGCAGTGCGCAGTCGCGCGAGATCCGTCGACACCTCGCGGTAGAGCGACACGAGGTGGCTCACATCCTCGGGGGACATCGCGCGCAGACCTTTCTTCTGGGCCGCCGCGAGCGCGGAGGAGAAATCCTGCCACCGTCCCGCGTTGATCGCGACGATCGCGTGCCGCTCGCGTGCGGCGCCCTTCGCACCGGGCGACGGGAGTCCCCGGGCGCGTGCATCGCTCTCCGTCTCGAACAGCCGAAGCAGCTGCGCCATGGCACCATGCACGTCGCTCGGCAGATGCTTTCGGAAGCGCGACTCGAGCTGTGCGGTGAAGCTCGCCTGCATCGTGGCATCAAGCTGCGCACGGCGCGCGACGAATCTGCCGAGCAGCGCGAACTCATCCTCGGTGAGGCGCGAGGTGATTGCGGGAGTCGTCGCGGCATCGGGAACGCCACGGACCGCTGTCGTAATCAGCGCGCGTTGCTCGTGCACCACGAGCGTTCCCGCGGCGATGTCGCCGATTCGCTTGCCGGACCTGGATATGGTCATGCTCACCAGGCCCACGCCGTAGAGCGGCACCGGCTGGATGTCCACGAAGCGCACGAGATTCCGCACCGCCGATGCGCCGAACGACACCGAGTAGCCGCCGTCCTGCACGACGCGGATGCTCAGCCACCGCTTCCCGGGAGTTTGGCCATCCCAGATGGCCTCGAAGAACACGTAGTAGCCCCACATGAGAGCGAAGCCGATCAGCCCTACGACCGCAACCACCCAGGAGCTCGACATCTTCTGCACACTGGACGCCCGTCCGAAAAAGACGCTGCTGATCTCGGACAACAGGAGCGAGAGCGCCACCTCGAAGACGAGGATGATGAACAGATCGACGAGCGCCGCGGCCGCGCGCGAGCCGACGCCCGCGAGCGTGTACGACAACACCGTCTGCTCGGGCGTCTCGATCTGGACGCGGCGCTCCAGCGACAGAGTGCTCACTGCGAGGAGAGGTCCGAGATGAGGAGCGTCATGAAGGCGACGCCGCGCGCGTAATCGTGAACGTCGATCCGCTCGTTGGTGCCGTGGATGCGCTCGAGATCCGCCGGACCGATCTGCATTGGCAGAAAGCGATAGACATCGCGCGCGTAGCCGGCGTACTGTCGCGAATCCGTTGCGCCGATCACCAGCGAGGGCGCGACGATCGCGTCCGGCTCCAGCACCGTGATGTCGCGCGCGAGGGTGCGGTACGCGGCGGACGTCGTGCTCGAGACGGGTGACGGGGGCGTCGCCGGTTCCGCGAGCGTGATCGCGACCGTCGTATCGTCGACGACCTTTCGCACGTGCTCCACCACGCTCTCCGGCGTCTCGCCAGGGATGATCCGGAAGTTCACGATCGCCTGCGCGCGAATGGGAAGCACATTCTCCTTCGGGCTCCCCTGAATCATGGTGGGCGCGGTCGTCGTGCGAAGCGAGGCGTTGGTTGCCGCGGAGCGCGACATCGACCCGATGACGAGGGGCCGGGTGAGCCAGAGATTCGCCATCGCGACTCGCGAGCTCAGCGGCATCTCGCGTCCGAGCTCCGCGAGCATTCCGGCGACGGCGCCGTCGAGCCTCGCGGGCAGCGGATGCTTCTCGAGCCGGTCGATGGCCTGCGCCAGAACGCCGACCGCCGTCTGCGCCGGTGGCATCGATGAGTGTCCGCCCGCGGACGTCACGGTCAGCTTCACGCTCATATGGCCCTTCTCCGCGATCCCGATGAGCGCCGCGGGACGCGAGATGTTCGGGATGATGCCGCGGACGATCGCGCTCCCCTCGTCGATCGCGACGAGTGGGTGCACACCGCGCGACTTGAGGAGCGCCACGATGGCCCCGGCGCCTTTCCCTTCCACTTCCTCATCGTCGCCGAAGGCGAGATACACCGTGCGCCGCGGACGGTAGCCCCTGGCAACGAGCGCCTCGACCGCCTCCAGCGTGGAGAGCACGCCAACCTTGTCGTCGAGGGTTCCGCGGCCCCACACGAATCCGTCCGCAATGTCACCGGAGAATGGCGGGTGGGTCCACGCGCTCTCCGATCCCGCCTCGACCGGCACGACGTCCATGTGCGACATCATGACGATCGGCTCGAGTGTGGTATCGGC
The DNA here is from genome assembly GCA_028287205.1 of Gemmatimonadota bacterium. Classification (GTDB taxonomy): domain Bacteria; phylum Gemmatimonadota; class Gemmatimonadetes; order Gemmatimonadales; family Gemmatimonadaceae; genus FEN-1250. Next base: position 967 of record JAQBQC010000148.1, on the reverse strand, counting down.
TCCCGTCCACCTGAAGAGAAGGCTGGCTGGGGCGACGACCTCGTGCCCGAGCGTCGCGTACGTGCGAGGGAATGTCTGCGCCAGATACGCGTGCAGCGCGCGCATCGGTACGAGCTCGGGTCCGGAATCCTGCTTCGAGATGGTGGGGAACCTGATCGCGCCCGCGAGATGCGTGGCGAGCAGCGAGTCGTTCACTTCGGGGAGCGTCACATCCCGCCTTGCTTCGCTCTTCGCCGGCGCGAAGCGCATGGTGCGCACCGTCACTACGACCACGAGCGCCACCAGGAGGACGGCCAGCGCCGCAGCGATCTTTCTCATGCCGCAATTTGGTGGCATGTGCGTAGCTGTCCAGAGCGTCGGCACAATCTCGACGCTATCTTCCGGCACCCGGTCGACAGCACAAAGAACATCGATCCCGACCGGGGGTATCTCAGTCGTCGCGGGAAGCTCGATCGCATTCAGCTCCGCTGGCTCGACATCGCACGATTGAACGCCGCCAACGCGCCGCAGTCACTCCCTGATCTGGCGCGTGAGCGCCTTGTCGCGAAGAATGCACAGTACGAGTGGCCGACGGACGAGAACCGCGGCCGCGCCGCCACGCTTCCCGACTGACCGCACGCATTCTCTACAACCGAATCCATGAGCATGACTTCGCATAGATCTCGCCCTGCACTTCGCCTCGCGTGCCTCGTCGCCCTCGCGCCGCTCGCGATCGCCGCGCCGCTCAGAGCGCAGTCCACGGCCCCCACTCCAGCGGCTGCCGCGCCGAAGCTCAGCGCGCCGAAGCTCACTTCGGCCATACCGAAAGATCCCGCGGTCACCACGGGAACGCTGCCGAACGGGCTTCGCTACTACATTCGCGTCAACCACAAGCCCGAGAAGCGCGCGGAGCTGCGCCTCGTCGTCAACGCCGGCTCGGTGCTCGAGGACAGCTCGCAGCGCGGGCTCGCGCACGTGGTCGAGCACA
>JAQBQC010000141.1 GCA_028287205.1 Gemmatimonadota bacterium | reverse complement strand
ACGTGAACGTCGATCAGGATGCGATTTATTTGCATTTTGGAGATAATGTCGCGCCTGGCGGCTATGCCTGGGTGTTCCCGAAGGGCGGCGACAGCGCGAACATCGGGCTCGGCGTCGTCGCGCTGCGCGCGGGGGGACGGAATGCGCGGCAGTGGCTCGACGAATACGCGCAGAATTATTTTCCGACCGGCATTCGCGTGAGCTACACGGTGGGCGGTGTGATCGTGCACCCGACGATCAAGCGCACGGTCACGGATGGCTTGATCACGATCGGCGATGCGGCGCACATGATCAACCCGCTATCGGGCGGCGGCATTGTGAACGCGATGAAGGCGGGCCGGCTGGCGGCAGAGGTGGGTGCGGAGGCGCTGGCGGCAGGCGACACGAGCGCCGCGCGGTTGCAACGCTATCACGACGCCTGGATGCACATGCTCGGCGACGATCACATTCGCTTTCACCGGCTCAAGGACGCGCTCTCGAAGTTCGACGACGCGTTCTTCGACAATCTGGCGAGGACGGTGAACAAGATCGCGTACGAGAAGCGGACGCTCAGAAGGATATTCGGGAGTGCGCTGATGCATCATCCGACGCTGCTGCCGGTGGTGGCGAAGTATTTCGTGTAAACGTCTCGAGGCGGACTCCGCATGTTCTACTTCAGGCGCCACTGTCGCGCGTCGACTGGGAGAATCAGCTCAGCTAGGCCGGATGAGAATTGGAGTCTGAATCGTAACCAGCGACAATGAGGCGCAACGGCCACGCGAATGCCAAGGCGATCGGTAAGGTCGCGAAGGTTCCGAGTGCGAGTACAAGGCTTAGTATCTGCGCCGGACTGGCGGGCGAAGTCATATTCGAAAGCTGGCGGGATGTGACAACCGCACTCCATACAATCAGTATGGCCGCGTAAGCGGATCCGACAGTGAGAACCGCCACTGCCTGGCGTCGCCATCTCCGTAGCGCGATTGCGCTACCAATCGACATCGCGAGCAGCGCGAACAACGACACAAAACTCCGCCACGCTTCCCAGTCCATAGAGAAGAGCGGCAATCCGGTGATCAGAAATAGCTGAAACAGCGCGCCAATGGAGAGAATCACGCGGGCGGCCCGTCGTCGAGTTGTGTATTGGTCGCTACTCATTGGTAATCGAAGACGCGAGGGATAGCGAAGTAAATTCACAACGGCGACGAATCAGCGTAGTGCCTATCGCGCATCGATTCGCGATCGCACCTGCGAGCCGCTCCGGTCCACGCAGCGTACCCACCACCGGCATCATCGGCGCCCACAGATACACCGGCACTCGCGCAACCGCCATCGCGCTCCCGGTCCACGCCCTCGCGATTCCGAATCCCGCCCCATACCCCGCCTCGCGCGCCAGCCGCTCCTCCCTCTCCGACGCCGCGCCGAACGGATAGCTCACCGCCGGCGTTTCCACTCCCAACTCCCTCGCAATCGCGCGCCGCGAGCGATCCAACTCCTCGTACACGCCGAGCTCCGAGATCCGCGTCAATCGCGGATGCGTCGCCGTGTGCGACGCGAACTCGATCCCTCGTCCCTGCCACGCGCGCATGTCCCGCCACGCGAGATGCGCGAACCTCCTCCCACCGTACGCGACATCCCAGCGGTTCAGCCGCCCCGCGTAGTCCGTGATCACGAAGCACGTCGCGCGAAAGCCGTGCGCCTCGAGCACCGGGAACGCATGCTCGCGCAGCCCGCGATACCCATCGTCAAAAGTGATCGCGAGCTCGTTCGGCGCCGCCACCCGCTCGCCGATCGCGCACGCGATCACTTCGTCCAATGCCAGAGTCTTCCACCCCGCCCTCGCCACCCGCTCGATCTGCCTCGCGAATCGCTTGGGCGAGATACGCGTGACGCCCAGCTCGTGCCGGCGCTCCACCTTGTGATAGGCGAGCACCGGCGGGAGCGTCACGCGAATTCGATCACGCCTTGAGATAGCTCGCCGGGTCGGTGAACGGCATGCCGAACGCGTCGGCCACTGCCTTGTACACGACCTTCTTGTCGACGACGTTGAGCCCCTTCGCCAGCGCATCGTTCTCGCGAAGCGCCTGCTTCCATCCCTTGCGCGCGAGCTGCTTCACGTAGGGGAACGTCGCGTTCGTGAGCGCGAGCGTCGACGTGCGCGGCACGCCACCCGGCATGTTCGCCACGCCGTAGTGGATGATCCCGTCGATCGTGTACACGGGATTGTCGTGCGTCGTCGCGTGAATCGTCTCGATGCATCCGCCCTGATCGATGGCGACGTCCACGATCACCGCGCCCGGCTGCATCGTCTTCAGATCCTCGCGACGCACGAGCCGCGGTGCCTTCGCTCCCGTCACCAGCACCGCGCCCACCACGAGGTCCGCGGTCGCGATCTGCTCGAGGATCGAGAAGCGGTTCGAGTAGACGAGCATCACGTTCGCCGGCATCACGTCGGACAGATAGCGCAGCCGCTCGAGCGAGAGATCGAGAATCGTCACCTGCGCGCCCAGCCCAGCAGCCATCTTCGCGGCATTGGTACCCACGACGCCACCGCCGAGAATCACCACCTTGCCGGGCGGCACACCCGGCACGCCGCCGAGCAGCACGCCACGTCCGCCGTGCAGCCTCTCGAGATACTTTGCGCCGGCCTGCACCGCCATCCGGCCTGCAACCTCTGACATCGGCGTCAGGAGCGGAAGCTCGCCGTTCGGCAGCTGCACCGTCTCGTACGCGATGCACGTCGCCCCGCTGTCCACGTGCGCCTTCGTGAGCGCCTCGTCGGCGGCGAAGTGGAAGTACGTGAAGATCGTCTGCCCCTGCTTCATGCGCGGCCACTCGATCTTGATCGGCTCCTTCACCTTCAGGATCATTTCGGCGTCCTTCCACGTCGCATCCGCATCCGGCGCGATCGTGCCGCCAGCCTTCACGTAGAGCTCATCCGGAAAGCCGCTCCCTTCGCCCGCGCCCTTCTCGATCAAGACGGTGTGCCCCTCGCCTACCAATGCCTCGCAACCCGCGGGGACGAGCGCGACACGATTTTCATTCGTCTTGATCTCTTTGGGGACACCGATACGCATGAACGACTCCGGATGGTCAAGTGGTGACGCGCTCGCGCGCGATGATTACGATGCAGGGCCGAGACTGAGAACGGTTTGACGGCTGGAAGGATAAAATTCGGCGCACACCTGCGCGATGGTCTCCGCGCTGATGGCGTCGATGAGGGCGAGCGTCTCCTCGAGCGAACGATATGGCTCGTGGTACAGCGCGACGCCAGCCGCGCGGTACATCCGCGACGTCACGCTCTCGAGGGACAGCGTCACCTGCCCCTTCAGCTGGCTCTTCCCCGCGCGGATCTCCTCCTCCGT
>JAQBQC010000137.1 GCA_028287205.1 Gemmatimonadota bacterium | reverse complement strand
CGGCGTGAGTCTCGACGCCGGCTATGCGCGCGGAGTGAGTCTGTACGGATTCCAGGACGTGAATCTCGTCTCCCAACCCAGCTTCGGGCTCGCAAATGAGAACGGTCGCCCCGTCTACGTGCCGGCGAGCTCCATCGTTCCGGGCACTGGCGCGGTCGACTTCTCGCAGTCGCGCGCCGCCCCGTCGCTCGGGCACGTGATCGAGATCGGATCGAACCTGCAGTCCGACAACAAGCAGATCACCCTCGGCGTGAACGGAGTGACGGTGAGCGGCTTCACCTTCCAGGCCTCGTACACGTACATGCGGTCGCGCGATCAGTCGTCGTTCTCGTGCTGCTCGGCCACGCAGGGCTTTGCCGCCGCGACCACGGCGGGAAATCCGAATGTGCTCGGCTGGGCGACCAGCGACTTCGAGCGGCGTCATTCATTCCTGCTCACGGCGACCTACGCGCTGTCCCAGAGCGTGGAGCTCACCACGGTGACGCGGCTCATGTCCGGCACGCCCTACACGCCGATGGTGAGCGGCGACATCAACGGCGACGGCGCGTCGAACGATCGCGCGTTCATCTTCGCGGCGAGCGCGCACGACACCGCCGTCGCGAACGGGATGTCGCGGCTCCTCGCGTCGGCCTCGTCGAGCGTGCGCTCATGTCTCCTGAGCCAGACAGGCACGATCGCCGATCGAAACAGCTGCAGCGGAAGCTGGCAACCGGCTGCGGATCTGCAGCTCAACTATCGCCCGGCGTGGTGGGGACTCGACCATCGCATGACGATCATGGTGTCGACGGTGAACATGCTCGCGGGGATCGACCAACTGGTGCACGGCGAGAATGGCCTGCACGGATGGGGCGGATCAACGCGTCCGGATCCGACGCTGCTTTTCGTGCGCGGCTTCGACCCCGTGACGCAAAGCTTCACGTACGCCGTCAATCAGCGATTCGGATCGACGCGCGGGACGGCGAACGCCTTCCGGGTTCCGTTTCAGCTGGCGGTGCAGGCGCGTTACGTGATCGGGCCGGACCAGAATGCGGAACGCATGCGCGGTCTCTTCGGCGGAGGCGGTGGACGCGGCGGAAGAGGTGGCGGCGCGGGACCGGGAGGCGAGGGCGCGGCCGCGAACAGCGACGATCTCGCTGACCGCTTGCAGCGCATACTGCCGAATCCGGCGGCGCAGATTCTCGAGCTCGCGGATTCACTCGCGCTCACGGACTCGCAGGTAGTGACGCTCACGACACTGCGCGACTCGACCGCGGCGAATTATTCCGTGATCGCGGACTCGGTCCGCGCGGCAGTCACGAAGGCGGGCCCGAACGCGGATCCTGCGCGGCTGTTCGCGATGATGCGACCGCAGCTCACGAAGGGACGCGCGATGTCGCAGGACGTTCTGAAGCATGCACAGGCGATTCTCACACCAGAGCAGTGGGCGAAGGTGCCGGAGCGAATCAAGGCTCCGGGCGCGGGGCGGCGCGGTCGCGGGAACGACGGTCCGTGAGACTTTCCGGAGCATCGGTAACCGTACCGGTGTCGTTGGCGGGCGCTCGAGCGTCAGTGACAAGCTGGGAGGTGCCTCGCCGATACTCCTGAGCAGCGTCTCTTAGGTAGGCTCCCTTCGCCACTCGTCGATGCCGATACGTCGCTCATTCTGGACGATGGCGCCCTACCTGGCCATAGCCTTCGCGGCTTCGGTGGCCGTTGCGGGACTGCATTTTCAGCACGCCAGACTGAGGACTGCTGCGTTCGTGTACTGGCGACATCGCATGGATGCGAGCGCTGATGCCACGCGGGCAGCGGTGCAGACGTGGCTGGACAGGTTAGAGCGCGATAATCACTTTCTCGCCCACCAAGCCGTCAAGCTGCCAAGTGCGTTTCGAGCTGGCACTTCGCAGCGCACGAGCGCCCAGTCCCTTTCGAAAACGCTCACGGAGTTCGTGTCGGACGGGGAATATCACGGCATTTGGGTACTGCGCACCGACGGCGCACTCGTCGCAGAATCCGATAGCGCAGATTCGCTGCCGAGCCTCGTTAAAGCCTCCGCGATCGAGGCCATGCGCACTGGTGAGCGGAAGACGGCCGGCCCGCTCACGACTCATGATGGAGAGCAGCTGTTCGCGGTCATCCAACCGATTCTCTCCATTCGGCGGGGCGAGCCCGAGACATGTCTTGGCGCTGTCGTGCTCGCGGTCGATCCATACTCGACGTTGTTCCCTACGGTACTGCTCGAGCAGGACGGAGTAGCGCGTGCCCGCCACCGGTTGGTGCAGCACATCGGCAATGAGTTCGTCGTATTGACGCCGTCCGATATTCCCGTTGCTGGTCCAGGTGAGCTGCGAATGCCCTGGTCGCTGACGCCTTCGTCCGGCGCGCTTGCGGCGTCTGGCAGAGACACCTCGGGTGCACTGCGGGGAATCGGCAATGTCCCTATCATCGCAGCCACGCGACACATTCCCGAGACCGGGTGGGGCCTGGTCCGCGCGCTCGATGAGCAGGAGGCGTACAGGGCGGCCGAAGGTGAGTTCTACCTCGATGTCCTGTTCGTAAGTACGCTTTTTCTTCTCGGGCTGGTACTCACCGTCGGGATTCGCCGACGGCATCGTACGGTTCGGCTGCTTGCCGTGGCGGACTCCGAAGCGCGTTATCGTCTGCTCGCGGAGCACGCGACGGACCTGATCATTCGACGCAACCTGCAGGGCGAGGTGTTGTACGTGTCGCCCGCGTGTGGGCCGATGCTCGGCTACGAGGCGACGGACTTCACGGCGGAAAATCCGCTGCGCCTCGTCCATCCCGACGACGTTGCGACCGCGCAGGCCGCGCAGCTCGGTGCGTTTCGCAATCCACTGTCGCTTCCGGTGCAGTACCGGGTGCGTCGTGCGGATGGCAGCTATGCATGGCTCGAGACGACTGGGCAGCCGGTAGTCGACCCACTGACGCAGGAGCTCACGGAGATCGTCACCGTGTCGCGCGACATCTCTGCGCGCCGCGCGATCGAGGAAGAGGGCACACGGCTCGCGCAGCGCAATGCGCTTCTGCTGGAATCGGCGGCAGAGGGAATTTTCGGATTGGATCACGATGGCACCATCATCTTCATCAATCCGGCGGCCGAGCGCCTTGTCGGCTGGCGCGCGGGCGAGCTGCTGGGACAGTCGCAACATGCGCTCATGCACCATTCCCGGGCCGACGGCGACATCAATCCGCAGGCGAGCTGCGGCATCTGCCAGACCGCCAGCTCCGGTCGCGATCACGCCTCCTCTGATGACATCTTCTGGCGGCTCGACGGATCATCGTTTCCGGTGGAATATCAGAGCACGCCAATCCGGGAAGGTGGCGTCGTCGTCGGCGCGGTGGTGACCTTTCGCGATGTGAGCGCGCGCCGGCGCGCGAAGCGGGAGCTGATTCGCGCGAAGGAGGACGCCGAGGCCGCAAATGCAGCGAAGAGCGACTTTCTCGCGCGCATGAGCCACGAGCTTCGAACGCCGCTCAACTCGGTCATTGGCTTTTCGAACATCCTGCGCAAGAACAAAGCGGGGAATCTCAACACCCAGGATCTCGGCTACCTCGCGCGCATCGGCACGAATGGCGTGCAGCTCCTCGCGCTCATCAACGACATCCTCGATCTATCCAAGATCGAAGCCGGCAAGATCGAGCTGGACATTTCCACGGTGGTCGTGGGTGAGCTGGTTGAGGACACACTCGTCCAGCTCGGAGATCGTCGCTACAAGGACGGGGTCTTGCTCGAGGCCGTAGTGCCGGCGTTGCTGGGGACGATCGACACCGATGCAGCGAAGCTTCGGCAAGTGCTCATCAATCTGATCGGGAACGCCGTGAAGTTCACACAGGCTGGCGTCGTGACCGTGACGGTGGAAGCTGATGCGCTCACACGTCGCCCCACGCGAATAAGCGTGGCCGACACCGGCATTGGGATTGCCCCGGATCGCCTGGCCGCTGTGTTCATGGCGTTCGAGCAGGCGGACACGAGCACCACTCGCGAGTACGGCGGCACCGGTCTCGGGCTCAGCATTTCGCGCGCCCTGTGCGAGGCGCTCGGCTTCCGGCTCGAGGTCGAGAGTGTCCTTGGCGTGGGCACCACGTTCACGA
>JAQBQC010000409.1 GCA_028287205.1 Gemmatimonadota bacterium | reverse complement strand
ACGAGCGCGCTCTGTTACGCCGCCCTCGTGCGGCGCGCGCGGATACGGTTTGCGGAGGTCGAGGGACGAATGCGTCGCAAGAGCGCGTGAGCGGATCCGCACGGATCGTCGAGAACGCCGTCTGCCTTGGGTGCGGCTGCGCCTGCGATGACATCGCCGTGGTCATCGAGGGCGGGCGCATCGTCGAGGCGCGCAATGCGTGCCCGCTCGGGCTTCGCTGGTTCGGCGACGGATCACTTCCTGGCGCCGTGCTCGGTGGGCGCTCGGCCGCCATCGAGGATGTCATCGGCGAGATCGCGGAGCTGTTGCGCTCCGCGCGCTCACCGCTCGTCTATCTCGCGCCCGATCTCACGAGCGAGGCGCAGCGCGCGGCCGTCGCCGTCGCGGACCAGCTGCACGCCTTCGTCGACGGGGTGACGTCGGCTACCGCGCCCGAAGGCATCCTCGCTGCGCAGCGGCGCGGCCGCGCAAGCGCCACGCTTGGCGAGATTCGCAATCGCGCCGACGTGCTCGTGTTCTGGGCCGTCGATCCGGCGCTCAGCTATCCGCGCTTTCAAAGCCGCTATGCACCGAATCCTCGTGGCGTCCATGTGCCGAACGGTCGTGCCGATCGCACTGTGATCGCCGTGGATGTCGGCACCCAGCGCGGACCGGACGACGCAGACGTGCGAATTCAGATGACGCCGGAGGAGGAACAGCTCTTTCTCGCATCGCTGCGCGCGTATCAGGCGGGTCGCACGCTGGGCGGTGCGCCAATCGTCGCGCGCGTGATCGATCTCGCCACGCGATTGAATCGCGCGAAATACGCGGTGATCGTGACGGATGCGGAGTCGGCGCCGTCGTCGCCGGCGCCGACCATGCGCGCGGACTCGCTCATCGCGCTCACGCAGTCGCTCAACGCAACGACGCGCGGATCGCTCTGCACGCTGCGGGCGGGCGGCAACCGCAACGGTGCAGACATGGTGCTCACCTGGCAGACGGGATTCCCAATGGCCGTCGACTTCTCCCGTGGCGCTCCGAAGTACACTCCGGAAGATGCGACACTCGCGCGACTCGCGCGCGGCGCCATCGATGCCGTGTTGCTCGTCGGCGCAACGGCCGCGCTCCCCTCAGCCGTCGCGAGTGCGCTGCTTGGTGTTCGCACAATCGCGATCGGACCGCGCGCGAGCGAGAGCGCGATCGACGCCAGCATCCGCATCGACACGGGAGTCGCCAGCATCCACGAATCGGGAATCGCGTTTCGAACCGATGACATTCCGCTGCCGCTCCACGCAGTCCTGCCCACGCCGCGCGACACCGCATCGCTGCTCAAGGCGCTCGGCACTGCGATCGCCGTGCAGCAAGGTGCCGCATGACGCAGCTCCGCATCACCGGCGGCGCCATCCACGATCCCGCGAACGGAATCGACGGTGACGTGCGCGACATCTGCATCGACGGTGGGCGCATCGTCGCGTCGCTTCCCGGCGATGCACCCGTGCTCAGGGCGGACGGCATGGTCATCATGGCCGGGGGTATCGACATCCACGCGCACGTTGCCGCCTCGAGCGTCTCACTGGGCCGCCGCCTGCTCCCCGAGGAGCACACGCTCGATCCCGCGGCCGCGCCCGCACTCGACGACGGCACAATTCCGCGCTCCGGCAGCGGCGGCACGGTGCCGAGCACGTTCACCACGGGCTATCGCTACGCGGGGCTCGGTTACACGACCGTATTCGATGCCGCGGTGGCGCCCGTCTCCGCACGACAGACGCATGCGGAGTTCGATGACACGCCGATCATCGATGGCGGCTTCTTCGCGCTGCTCGGCAACGACGAGTATCTGCACCGGCAGATTGCCGCGAACGAGTTGGGGCGCGCGAAGGACTACGCGGCGTGGATTCTCAAGTCCACCGGCGGGTACGCGATCAAGGTCGTGAATCCCGGCGGCATCGAGCTGTGGAAGCGCAACGTGCGCGAGGTAAAGACGCTCGACGATCCGGTTGGCGCATCGAACGTCACCCCGCGACGCATTCTCGAGGTGCTCGCCGACGCCGCAAACGGACTCGGACTCCCGCACCCGGTGCACATCCACTGCAACAACCTGGGCGTCGCAGGGAACGTGGCGATGACGCTCGAGAGCATGCGCGCGCTCGAGGGTCGCCGGGCACACTTCACGCACCTGCAGTTTCACAGCTACGGTGGAGAGCGCGGAAAGTCGTGGAGCTCCGCTGCGCGCCAGGTTGCAGAGTACGTGAACGGGCATCCCGAAGTCACGGGCGATGTCGGGCAGGTGATGTTCGGCGATGCGACGACGCTCACCGCCGATGGCGCCGTGGAGTATCTGCTGCACACGAGCACCGGCAGGAAGTGGATCAACGCGGACATCGAGCTCGAGACTGGCTGCGGCATCGTTCCGTACACGTACAAGGACAAGGCAGCCGTCGCGTCGCTGCAGTGGGTCGTCGGGCTCGAGCTGTTCCTGCTTTCGACTGATCCGTGGCGCATGGTGCTCTCCACGGACCATCCGAATGGCGGCTCGTTCATGAGCTATCCCGATCTCATTCGCCTGCTCATGGACCGCGCGTATCGTGATGACAAGTTGAAGAGCGTGAACCAGAAGATGCTGGCGGGCAGTGCGCTCGCCGATGGCATCACGCGCGAGTACTCGCTCAACGAGATCGCGATCATCACGCGTGCAGGTCCGGCCCGGCAGCTCGGCCTCAGGCAGAAGGGACATCTCGGCGTCGGCGCCGATGCCGACATCACGATCTACAGCCGCGATGCCGACTACGCGAAGATGTTCTCGACGCCGCGTTACGTGCTCAAGGCCGGGACGCTCGTCGTGGAGGAAGGTCAGTTGCGCCGGGCACCATCGGGCAAGCGGATCTTCGTGCAGCCTGGCTACGACGACGCACTGCTGCGCGATCTCGGCAAGTATTTCGACGCCTATTCGTCGATCCGGCTCGCCAACTATCCGGTCACCGGCCTGCGCGATGCGCCCGTCGCTACGGGAGCCGGCTGATGGAGATCCGCGGAGTGCAGATCGACGATACGTTCGCCGAGGCATTCGGGATGCGCGGCGCGCGCATCATCATCACGGCGAAGAATCAGAAGTGGGCGCGCGAATCCGCGAACAAGCTCACCGGATTTGCTACCTCCGTGATCGCCTGCAAGTGCGAGGCAGCGGTCGAGCGCGAGCTCGCGCCGTCCGAAACACCGGACGGCCGGCCAGGCATCAGCGTGCTCCTGTTCACGATGGACTCGGACAGCCTTCCGAAACGAGTCATCGAGCGCATCGGGCAGACGGTGCTCACCTGTCCAACCACCGCCTGCTTCGACGGGCTGCCGGACTCCCCCGATCGCATCGCCATCGGCAAACCGTTGCGCACCTTCGGCGACGGCTTTCAGGCGAGCAAGATGATCGACGGGCAGCGCTACTGGCGCCTGCCGGTGATGGAGGGCGAGTTCCTCATCCAGGAAACGTTTGGCAAGGCGAGAGGCGTGGGCGGTGGCAACTTCCTGATTCTGGCCGAGAGCGCGGATGCGGCGCTTGATGCGGCGGAGGCAGCGGTCGAGGCGATGGCGGGGATGCCTGGCGTGATCCTTCCGTTTCCGGGGGGCATCGTGCGGAGCGGAAGCAAGGTAGGCGCGAAGAAGTACAAAGGCATGATCGCCTCGACCAACGAGGCGTTTGCGCCGACGCTGCGCGCGATCGCGCAGACCGCGCTACCTGAGGGCGTGAACTCCGTGATGGAGATCGTGCTCGACGGACTCGACTTCCACTCGATCGCGAAGGCGATGCAGACGGGCATCGATGCGGCGTGCCGTGAGGGTGTGCGCTCGATCACCGCGGGCAACTATGGAGGCAAGCTCGGGCCGTTTCACTTCCACCTGCGCAGGATCATGAGCGGTGATCTGGACGACGCGCCAAGGGCCGAAGCGCCCAAGCCCGAGACGACGAAATGAGCGATCGCATCACGCTCACCCTTCGCGCACCACTCGAGCGCCCGCTCGATGCCGACGCGATCGCCGCCGATCGCTTCGCAGCGCTCGATGCGCAGGAGATCTCCGCGCTTCGGCTCTGGGACGGCCGCAACTCCGTCGCGCTGGGCGACGTGTTCTCAGTGAACGGCGAACGCTCGCAGACCGTGGTGCTCGAAGGCGATCTCGCGAAGCTGCACGGCGTCGGGAGCATGATGTCGTTCGGCATTCTCGAGATCTCCGGTTCGATCGGCAACGCGGTGGGCGCACGCATGCGTGGTGGCACGATCAGAGTGCAGGGAAGCACCGGCGATGTTGCGGGAAGCGCGTTGATCGGCGGCGCGTTCCTCATTGGCGGGAATGCCGGCGATCGAGCAGGGGGCGCGTTGCCTGGTGCGTCGAAGGGGATGACGGGCGGCGACATCATCGTGCGCGGCAGCGTGGCGCGCGAGGCCGGCGCGCGAATGCGTCGCGGCATTCTGT
>JAQBQC010000046.1 GCA_028287205.1 Gemmatimonadota bacterium | reverse complement strand
CGGACGCCGAGTGGGAGGCGGGGCTCGCGGCTGCGGAGGAGGAGCCGTATATCGTGCAGGATCGCATTACGCTGCCGAAGGAGGCCTATCCCTCGGCGGTGAATGGAAATCTCGAGATCTTCGATCGCATGCTCGACACGGCGCCGTTCGTGTCCGATGGTGCGTACATCGAGGGTTGCATGACGCGGCTGGGAACCGCTGCCCTGCTCAACGTCACCGCCGGCGGTGGCTCGAATGTTCCTACGTACGTGATCGAGCCGCGTTGATCGTTCGTCTCTCACTGGTATGTCGATGAAGCCACCGTCACTCACGATCGGGATCGAGGAGGAGTACCAGATCATCGATCCGGAGACGCGCGAGCTGAAGTCGTACATCCAGGAGATCCTGGACGGCGACCGGATCATCCTCGAGCAGGTGAAACCGGAGCTGCATCAGTCGATCGTCGAGGTGGGGACGAACGTGTGCAATACGCCGTCGCAGGCGCGCGCGGAGCTCGTGAAGCTGCGGCACTCCGTGATCTCGCACGTGGCCAAGAGCGGGCTGCGCGTCGCGGCGGCGGGCACGCATCCATTCTCCTCGTGGGTGACGCAGGAGATCACACCGCTCGAGCGATACATCGGCGTGAAGGCGGACATGGCGGAGCTCGCGCAGTCGCTCCTCATCTTCGGCACGCACGTGCACATCGGGATCGAGGATCCGGAGTTTCGCATCGATGCGATGAACGCGGCGCGCTACTTCATGCCGCATGTCCTCTGCCTCGCCACGAGCTCGCCCTTCTGGATGGGGCGCAACACGGGGCTCAAGTCGTATCGGAGCATCGTCTTCCGCAACTTCCCGCGCAACGGCGTGCCGCGCGTGTTTCGCGACTGGTCGGACTTTCACAATCTGCTCGACACGCTGGTGCGCACGAAGTGCATCCCCGATGGCTCGAAGATCTGGTGGGACGTGCGGCCGCACCATCTGTATCCCACGCTGGAGTTCCGCATCTGCGATGTCTGCACGCGCGTGGATGAGGCGATCTGCATCGCCGCGATCTTCCAGGCGATCATTGCGAAGCTGTGGAAGCTTCGGCGCGACAACATCACCTTCCGCGTCTACAACAGCGAGTTGATCGAGGAGAACAAGTGGCGCGCGGTGCGCTGGGGATTGGGCGGCAACCTCGTCGACCTGGGCCGAGCGCAGGAGGCGCCCGCGAAGGATCTCGTGCGCGAGCTGATCTCGTGGTTCATCGATGACGTCGTCGACGAGCTCGGAAGCCGCAAGGATGTGGAGTACGCGTTCCGGATCCTGAGCGAGGGGACGTCGGCTGACCGGCAGCTGGCGGTGTGGGAGAAGACGGGCGACCTCAAGGCAGTGGTCGATTCGCTGATTGCGGAGACGGCGGAAGGGGTGGGGCTCGACTCCGTGCCGGGGCTCGAAGAAAACGCCCGCCCGGTGGCCTGAGACCAATTATTATCCAGGCATGACTCCGCGCCCCATAATCGGCATCACGACACAGACGCTCGACGCCATTCCCGGCGAGCTTCCGCGCTGCTGGGTAATGAGCCAGCGATACGTCGACGTGCTCACCGCCGCGGGCGCGATCCCGTGGGTGATTCCGTTGACCCACGACATGGCGACGCTTCGCGAAGTGTACGAGCGGCTCGACGGTGTGTTCCTGCCGGGCGGCGTCGACATGGATCCGGATCAGTACAGCGAATCGCGGCTCCCGGTTTGCGGCGTGACCGATCCGGATCGCGACCGCGTGGAAGTCGCGCTCGTGCGTTGGGCGATGGAGGAGCAGAAGCCCGTTCTCGCCGTGTGTCGAGGTGTGCAAGTGCTCAACGTCGCCGCTGGTGGAACGCTGTATCAGGATCTCGCGGAGTGGTGCGAGGCGGCGATCAAGCACGACTACTGGCCGAACGAGCCGCGGCAGCGTCAGGATCTGGTGCACGATGTCTTCATCGAGCCGCAGACCGTGTTGGCGTCGATCATGGGTGCCGGCGCGACGACGGTGAACAGCATGCACCACCAGGGAATCAAGAAGCTCGCACCGGGGCTGGTCGTGAATGCGCGCGCACCGGACGGCCTCATCGAGGGTGTCGAGGGCCGCGACGACGAGAGCTTTTTGCTCGGCGTGCAATGGCATCCGGAGGAGCTCGTCGAGAGCATTTCGACGGCCCGGCGGCTGTTCGAGGCGTTCATCGCGTCGGCGTCGTCGCATCAGATCGACGCGGTTCCGCGGTAGGCGGCGTTAAGCGGCCATGAACTTCCGCGGATGATCCGGCCATGTCACCGGGATTCGGCGAGCGCCTTCGATCGGCGTTGGGGATAGAAGAAGCGCCGAAACGCGTTCATCGCACGGTGCATGGCATCGATGTGATGCTCGAGAACACGCGGCCCGAGATCGCGGACGAGGATGTGTTCGCGCGGCTGGGGGAAGTGCTCGCGATGATCGAGCGCTATGCACCCGCGAAGCTGCGGCGGCTCAGGAGAGACATCGCGGGCATCGATGTGAAGCGGTTTGCATGTCGCGGTGCATTCTTCAGCGAGACGCGTCGCGTGTTGTGCGAGCTCACGTTCGTGGTGAATCGAGATTTCACCATCGCGGAGATCGCGTCGTCGCTGCTGCACGAGGGCGTGCATGCGCGCGTGCACGCGGCGGGAGTGTTTCGCACGCCGGCGTCGCTCGCGAAGGAGGAGCGGCTCTGCCGCGCGACGGAGCTGTGGTGGGGGCAGACGGTGCCGAATGGCGAGCGCGTGATCGAGCGCGCGAGCGCGCTGCTGACGATGAGCGATGAGGAAGTGGCGCCGGTGGTCGATTGGCGCGTCGCGGCGCAGCGAGTGGCCGAGGCGGATCGAAAGGCTCGCGGCGAGTAGTCGCAGGCGACTCGGACGTCTTTTATTTCGAGGCCAGCAGCCGCTCGAATCTCGGGTTGCCCTTGAGCGCCGCGAAGTTCGGATCGATGCGCAACCAGGCGGGGGAGAGATAGTACGGCGTCTTGAGCAACGGCTCGAGCTGATCCATCGCCTTGTCCGGATCACCGGAGATGCTGTACACGCGGACGAGCTGATGCTGGATGTACGAGCCCACGTAGTTATCGCGCGACGCTGGCAGAAGCGATGCGGCACGCTCGCCCTCGGCTTCAGCCTCGGCCTTGCGCCCGAGTATCGCCAGCATCAGCGCACGGAACATCAGCCGCTGCGCGTCGTCGGGCGCCGTAGCGAGCGTCTGCTCGTATCCGATCCGCCCCGAGTCCGCATAGATTTTCGCGCGTGCGCGGTCGCCCCTGACATAATAGGTCTGCGCGAGAACAGCTCCCCACGTTCCGCGATCCCCGTCGAACGCGCTCGGCGTGAGACGAAGCAGCAGCTGTTGCTGCGCATCGTCGAGAACCCACGATAGATCCCAGTAGTTGCCCAGATACGCCACGAATCCCGTGGGCTCGATCGTCGCAGGCACGGAGCGGAGCACCTCGCGCGCGGAGGCCAGGTCGCCCTGGGCGACGTACAGCATCACCTTCGTCTCGATGAGATCGAGATTGGTGGGTGCGATCTTCAGCGCCCGATCCATCTCTGCCATGCCCTCACGGTAGCGATGCAGGCGCATGAGCGTCTGCCCCAACCGGCGCGAGTTCGTGGCTGAACGTGGATCGACGGTTCGGCCGTGCTCGAGATGCTTTTCGGCGGCATCCCATCGGCCCAGGCTCTGCTCGGCCAACGAAGCCGCCGTGAGCAGCTCCGAATTGTCGGGAGCCGAGCGGAGGCCCGTCTCGTACGAGGCGAGCGCCGACGGCAAATCCTTCGCGACGAATTCCAGGTACTCGCCCTGCGCGAGATGGGTTTCCGGTTTTCCGGGCGCCAGCGCAAGCACACGCGCGAGCGCTTGCTTTGCCGCCGCGTCCGAAGTCGGGTTGGGTGCGACGTTGAAGTAGTACGACGCATTGGCTCGCGAGAGCTGCGTCCACGCCTGTACGAACGTGGAGTCGAGCGCGACGGCCTGGTCATAGTAGCCGATCGCGTTTCTCAGCGCTGGTGCGTCCGCGAGAATGATGCCCTGGGCAGCCTCTCCTTTCAGAAACGCATCGTAGGCCGCCAGATTCGCCGTCGGCTTTTCCGTGAGCGTCTCTCGCTGTCGGTTGCCGAGCGCGACGTCGAGCGCGCTCGCGACCTGGTTCGCGATGTCTGCCTGCACCTGGAAGACATCCGTGATCGATGCATCGAAGGGCTGCTGCCACTTCGTGTGTGGTGCGCGGCCCTCCGCGACTTCCACGAGCTCGGGACTAACGCGCACGCGGCTCGTGCCGTCGGGCCGCTTCTCCCATTGCACCGTTGCGGTCAGGAGGTAATCGGCGCCGAGCTCGCGGGCGATCTCCTGCGGCGTCTTGGTCGTGTGCCGATACTGCGTCGAGCTGCCGCGGGCGATGACCTGGAGGCTGC
>JAQBQC010000405.1 GCA_028287205.1 Gemmatimonadota bacterium | reverse complement strand
GCCTGGTCGACGCGGTTGCCGTCCTTCGACTTCGCCATGAAGCACGCGAGCACGTCCGACATCTTCTCGGGCTTCTTCGGCGGCCCCTTCACTGCCCAGTTCGCGAGAGCACGCCCGCATCCACCTGCCATCGCTCCAGACGTGTGAATGCATCCGGGATGTCCGCATCACGCGGAACCGCAAGAATGGTCTGTCCGCGATCCTCGTGCGAGAGCAGCTCCAGAATGCGTCCCGCGCGCCGCGCATCGAGCTCGGCGAACGGATCGTCGAGCAGCACCAGCGGCTCGCCCCGCGTGGCCTCGCGCAGCGTCGCGGCCTCGAGCAGCCGCAGCGCGATCGCCGCCGTGCGCTGCTGTCCCGCCGAGCCGTACGTGCGGAGCTCGCGCCCGTCCAGCGAGAGATCGAGATCGTCCCGGTGCGGGCCCGCGTGTGTGACGCCGCGCTTCACGTCGTGCGGCCGCTTCTTCTCGAGCGCCGCGAGCAGCGCCTGCTCCGCATCGGCGCGCGTCGCGTCGAGCGAGCTCGCGTAGCGCATTACCGCTGTGCCGCGCTCGCCGATCGCGTCGCATCGGCTCGCGTACGCGTCTGCGTACGTCGCCGCCCACTCCTGTCGCGCCGTGAAGAGGATCGCGCCGTTCGCGGCGAGCGCAGGCTCCCACACCGCCGCGCACGCCTCTCGCGCCGCGTGGTTGAGGCGCATCTCGCGCATCGCCGCGTTCCGCCGCGCGAGCGCGCCGCGATAGCGCTGGAGCGCGAGCAGGTACGGGCGCGAGCTGAGCGCGAGCATCACATCGAGAAAGCGCCGCCGCTCCACGGGCGCGCCCGCCACCAGCACCGCATCGCGCGGCGAGAAGATCACCGCGGGGAAGGCGCCGAGCGCGTCCGCCATGCGCTCGGGCTCGCGTCCATCGAGCATGATCTTCTTGCGGCGGCCGAGCCGGTCGAAGCCGACCGTCACGTCGTGTGCGCGCGCACCCTCGATCGTACCGGCGAGATGAAAGCCCGTCTCGCCGAAGGTGACCAGCTCCGCATCCTGCGCGCCGCGCAGCGATCGCAGCAGGCGGAGGTAATAGATCGCCTCGAGAAAATTCGTCTTTCCCTGGCCGTTCTCACCAACGAGCGCGATGCCCGCCACGGGGAGATCGAGCTCGGCACGCTTCAGATTCCTGAACGCGCGAATCGAGAGCCGAACGAGCGCGCTGTGCGCGACCGGCCGCTGCGCGAGCGCGCCAGCTGCTGCCGTCACTCGCCTTTGAACGCGGCGGGACGCTTCTCGAGAAAAGCGCTCATCCCTTCGCGCATGTCGGAGGTCGTCGCGATCAGGCCGAAGTGATTCGCCTCGATCACGAGTCCTTCCTCGAGCGTGGTGTCGAGCCCGCGATTCACCGCCTCGATGCAGAGCCCCACGGCGATCGGCCCGTTCGCCAGAATCTGCTTCAGCATTGCCTCGGCCGCCGCGATCAGCTCCGACGCCGGCACGACCTTGTTCACGAGACCGATGCGATACGCCTCGGCTGCGTCGGTCATCTCGGCGGTGAGCATCAGCTGCAGCGCGCGTCCTCTGCCGATGAGGCGCGGCAGACGCTGCGTGCCGCCGTAACCCGGGCCAATGCCGAGCTTCACCTCGGGGAGACCCATCTTCGCGTTCTCGGATGCGATGCGGATGTGACACGCGAGCGCGAGCTCGAGCCCACCGCCGAGCGCGAAGCCGTTCACCGCGGCGATCGTCGGCTTAGGCGACTGCTCGAAGCGCGAGAAAATGCGCTGTCCCGCCATCGCGCGCGCGCGCCCGTCGAGCGAGCCCTGCGTGGCGAGCTGTGAGATGTCGGCGCCGGCGACGAATGCCTTCGCGCCGGCGCCCGTCACGATCGCGCCGCCAATGTCCTTTCTGCTCACCACCTCATCGATGGCGCGGCCGAGCTCCGCGATCGTGTCGTCGTCGAGCGCGTTGAGCTTTTCGGGGCGATTGATGGTGATCGTGGCGATACGATCGCGAACGTCGAACGCGAGATTCGTGTAGGTCATAGGCGGGGTGAGAAGCGGCGCGAACGAGCGGACCTCGGCTCCCGAAATCTACACAGTCGGACTGCTTCTTGCTTTCGTGGAGCGGGCTATGAGCACACAGTGGATCACGCGTCACGGGGGGAAGAGCGCAGGCTTCAGATATCTCGGTCCCAACGGGCGCGCGATCACGGACAGGAAGCAGCTCGAGCGCATTGATCTCATGCGCATCCCGCCGGCGTGGCGCGACGTGCACATCGCCACCAGCACCCGCCCCGCGATTCAAGCGTGGGGGTTCGACGTCAAGGGGCGCAAACAATATCGCTACCACGAGCGCGCGGTGGCCGCGCGCGAGCAGCGCAAATACTATCGCGTGCGCCGGCTCGCTCGCGACCTCCCGCGCATACGCGAGGCGCTCTACGCCGAGATCGCGAACGGACACGAGCTCACGCGTGATCGCGTTGCGGCCGCGGTCGTGCGCCTCATCAGCAAGGGATTCTTTCGCGTGGGGAGCGAGCGCTACGCGCGCGAGAACAAGACGTTCGGCATCTCGTCGCTGCTCAAGCGTCACGTACACGTGGAAGGGAGCGCGATCACCTTCGACTTCAAGGGCAAGTCGAACA
This sequence comes from Gemmatimonadota bacterium, assembly GCA_028287205.1. Classification (GTDB taxonomy): domain Bacteria; phylum Gemmatimonadota; class Gemmatimonadetes; order Gemmatimonadales; family Gemmatimonadaceae; genus FEN-1250. Next base: position 996 of record JAQBQC010000405.1, on the reverse strand, counting down.
AGCAGCAGAAGCACGTCGTCGTCGACCGCGCGCTCGCCAGCGTCGTGAATGCGATGCTCAGGTCCCCCGGCACGCGCCTCTTCCGCTACACCGACGGCAGCGGCTGGAAAAATCTTTCGGAGCGCGACGTGAACGACTATGTGCGCCGTGCCTCCAGCGTGCGATATACCGCGAAGGATTTCCGCACGTGGGGAGGCACCGTGCGCGTGGCGACGGTACTCTCCGATCTTGGCGCTCCGGCGAACGCTCGCGAGGCGAAGAAGAACGTCGTCCTCGCGATACGGCTCGTCAGCGCGGAGCTCGGGAACACGCCGGCGATCTGCCGCGCGTCCTACGTGCACCCGATCATTCTCGCGCGCTATCTCGATCACGGCGAGACGATCCTTCCGCGCACCGCGGGAAAGACCGTCGCCGGACACTATCCGGAAGAGCGCGCGCTCATCCGCTTTCTCGATCAGCACTTTCCCGAGCGCCGCAAACGCATGCGGCCCGAGGATGTGGTGGCGGTGTAGCTCGCCGTCGGTAGCTTTCGCGCCATGCAGTCCGTCCTCGCCATCGATTCCGGCACCACCGGCGCCACGTGTCTCGTCATCGCCGCGGACGGCCGCGTGCTCGGCCGCGGTTATCGCGAGATTCCGCAGCACTATCCCGAGCCGGGCCGGGTGGAGCACGAGCCGCTCGACATTCTGAATTGCACGCTCGATGCGGCGCGCGAAGCGGTGACGCGCGCGGGCACTGTGCCCACGACGATCGGCATCACGAACCAGCGCGAGACGCTCGTGCTCTGGAATCGGAGCACTGGGGCGGCGATCGGCCGCGCCATCGTGTGGCAGGATCGGCGCACGGCCGCGCGCTGCACCGAGCTCGCACCGCACGCGGAGGACATCGCGGCGCGCACGGGACTGCTGCCGGATCCGTATTTCTCCGCGACGAAGCTCGAGTGGCTGCTCGCGCACGACGAGATTCGACGGATGGCGGATGACGGCTCGCTCGCGG
>JAQBQC010000524.1 GCA_028287205.1 Gemmatimonadota bacterium | reverse complement strand
CGTTGAGCGTCTTCGTGTGCGCGAAGAAGATGTAGAAGCCGCTGCTGAGCGCGAACGTGAGAATCAGGAACGTTGCGAGCTCTTTCTTCCACCGCGACAGTGCGTCCGACAATGTCTCCATGATGCGCCTCGTGCTCGTGTGACGTGCGTGATGGGCGGCATCGTTCGCGTCAGGGGGAATGCGCCTGGCGCTCGAAGCGGATGCCGCGCATTCGGCTGGCGCTCAGCTCGTAACCGGTGACGTTGCCGGCTGCGTCGCGCGTGAAGCGAAAGAGTCCGCCGCCGGCGGTAAATGCGTCGGGGAGCGCGGGCTCCAGCTTGCCCGAAATGTCCACCAACGCCGATGTGCTGTTCTGAAGCGCGAGATGATCGCCTTCGATCACCATCGGCCAGGTGACGTCGAGCTCCTGACTATGGTAGCTCCGGGTGCGAGGAGGAGCAGGGCGAGCGCGGTCCGGATCGCGGAGGGCATATTGGCATACTATAGCGGTATACCAAAAACCGGCAAGGGCGCCGCGGCCGGTCCGCAACCGAGGTGCTACCAGGCGCCGCGCTCGCCCACCGCGTTGATCACGCGCGCCAGACGCTCGGCCGCATTCTCCCAGTTCGTCTGCACCGCGCGCTGGGCCTTGACGGCGTCGCCGGCTTCGAGCGCCTTGATGATCGCCTCGTGCTCCGCCACCGAGGTCGCGACCTCGCTCACCAGCGTGCTCGTATAGATCCGTCCATAGCGCTCGGCCTGCGGCTTGACCGCGTTGTGCAGGGTACGCAGTCGCGGCCCTGCACCCACATCGACGTAGCGCTGATGAAACGCATCGTCGAGATCGTGCAGCCGGTCGGAGTCGGGAAGTCGCACCTGCGCCGCCTTGAAGAACTGCGAGTTCAGCTGCCGCATGTCACGCGTCATCGCGAGCCGCACGGCCTTGGGCTTGGTGGCGGCCTCGCGCGCGGCGAGCCCCTCGATCTGCGCGACGATCATGTGGATCTCGCGCGCATCGTCGTTCGTGAGCGGCGCCACCGTCGCGCGCGCCAGCAGCGCGCTTCCCGTGGCGATGATGTACCCCTCCTGCCGCAGTCGCTCGAGCGCGGCGCGCACGGGGGTGCGGCTCACACCCAGTCGGGCGGCAACCTCTCGCTCGACCAGCCGGCTGCCCGGCGCGAGCCGCCCGCGCACGATCCGCTCGCGCAGCTGCTGGTACACCGCGAGGGCACCCTCGCCGCGCGTGATCGGCGACACGTCGTTGCCGCCGGCGTGCGGTCGCTTCGCGGTCTTCACTGCGCTGCGAACAGCCATGATCGGATCTCTGGGTGAGCGGGATGGGGAAAGTATAGCGGGCGCCGAGGCGCGCCGCGGCAGTGAGGATTCTCCAATCCAGGGAACCATCCCGGCGCCACCGGGGCGCCATCGTTTCTCCGCATCGCGCGTCTTGCATCCGCTCCGGACGCGGGGCATCATTGGCGCAAAACGGCATACACTCTTGTACACGAGAGTAAATACCATTTTCCCCGAACTTCAGGCAGTCATGCGCTCCGCACCCGACCGGACCGGCCTCCGCGCCCGCCGCCTCCGCACGACCGCCACGGCCGCGACCGCCGCCATCGTCATCACCGCCGCGTCCGCCGCGACGCTCCCCGCCCAATCCACGGGCACGCTCGCCGAGCGCATTCAACGCGTCATCGACCGCCCCGAGTTTCGCCGCGCGATCTTCGGCATCGAGTTCTATTCCCTGGACTCCGCCAAGCCGATCTACACGCTCAACGCCGAAAAGCTGTTCGTTCCGGGCTCCACGACGAAAGTGGTCACCGAAGGCACGGCACTCGAGCTGCTGGGCGCGGACTACCAGTTTCACACGCGCGTCTATCGCACGGGCGACGTCGACCGCAGCGGCACGCTCAACGGCGATCTCGTGCTCGTCGCCAGCGGAGACCCCGATCTCTCGGCGCGCGTACGTCCGGATGGAACGCTCGCCTTCGAGAACGAGGACCACGCGTACGATGGCGACGTGCACACGCGTGCGGTGCCGGGAGATCCGCTCTTGATCATCCGCAAGCTCGCCGGCCAGGTGGCCGCGCACGGCATCAAGCGCGTCGCCGGCCGCGTGCTCGTGGACGCGACGCTCTTTCAGAGCGGCGATCGCGAGCTCGGCACGGACGTCGTGATGTCACCGATCGTCGTCAACGACAATCTGGTCGATCTCATGGTCGGTCCCGGCACCGCAGTTGGCGCCAGGGGCGTCATCACGTCTGCTCCCGTCACCTCGTACGTGCGCATCGTGAACGCCGTCACCACCGGCGCGCCGGGGTCGAGGCCCGACATTCAGCTCGGAACGGATACGGCGGATGCCGCGGGACTCCACGTGCTCAAGGTGACGGGCACCGCGCCCGCGGGTGCGCCGCCGGTGCTCTATGCGTATCGTGTTCCGGATCCGGCGCGATTCGCGGAGATCACATTCGCCGAGGCGCTGCGGGAGCGCGGAGTCGCCTCCGCGCAGAGCGCTGCGCGGAGCACAGTACGGAGCGCCGTCGACTT
>JAQBQC010000506.1 GCA_028287205.1 Gemmatimonadota bacterium | reverse complement strand
CGTATCGCGGCGCGACGATCTTCAAGCCGAACCGGCGCGAGCTCGAGTCTGCGCTCGGCGCAACGATGGACCTTGAGCATCCGGAGACGCTCCCTGCGCTCGTGCAGCGGCTCGGCGTCGCGAATCTACTGTTGACGCTCGGCGAGCGCGGGATGGTGCTCGTGGGCGCGATGGGCGAGACGGTGCGAGTGCCGACGACCGCGCGCGAGGTGTACGATGTGGTGGGCGCGGGCGATACGGTCACCGCGTATCTCGCGGTGATGCTCGCCGCGGGTGCCACGGTGGCCGAGTCTGCAGTGATCGCGAACTTCGCTGCGGGGGTGGAGGTGGGGAAGCTGGGCGCGGCGACGGTGAGCGGCGCGGAGGTGCTGGCGGCGTATGACGAGGTGGCGGCGCGCGCATGACGTTGCCGCGCTTTGTGCGCGGGATGGAAGCGAGTAGTTTCTGAGAGAACGAAGGGCCCTTAGCTCAGATGGTTAGAGCAGCGGACTCATAATCCGACGGTCGCAGGTTCGATCCCTGCAGGGCCCACTTTTTTGGCGCGCGCCTACTGAAACAACGCCGCCGCCTTGATCAGCGTTTGCGTGAGCCCCCACGTCAGCGGCACGAGCACGAAGGTCCACGCGAGAATCACTTGAAGCTTGCTGCTGTTCTCTGCCTTCGAGCTCGCACTCGCACTCTGCAATCGCACGTCATCAGCCACGGGTAGGCTCCGGCGTCGAGGTGAATACGCGCATTGTGCTCGTGTCGGGAATCTCGGGCTCATGATAGCGAGCGTCGACCGGTTTGACCATCAGGTCGCAGATGAGGCCCACGAGCAGTAGACCCGCCATGATGTAGAGCGTCAGATCGTACTGATGCGCCTTCGGCACGCCGTGGTCGGTCTGATACTTCCCGATGTAGCTCACGAGCGCGGGGCCCAGCACGCCGGCCGTCGACCAGGCCGTCAGCAGTCGGCCGTGGATGGCGCCCACCTGGCGAGTGCCGAAGAGGTCGCGCAGATACGCCGGTATCGTGGCGAAGCCGCCGCCGTACATCGTGAGAATCACGAAGCAGCAGATCACGAAGAGCGCGACACTCTGCGTTTTTCCGCTGAACGGAATCAGGATGTACATGAGAGGGCCGAGCGTGAAGAAGATCAGGTATGTCGCCTTGCGCCCGATGTAGTCCGAGAGCGAGGACCAGACGAATCGGCCCGTCATGTTCGCAATGCTCAGCAGTCCGACGAAGCCGCCGGCGATCACCGCGGTGATGCGAGTGGGAAAGAGATCCTGGCTCATCGGCGAGGCCTGACTCAGCACACCGATTCCCGCGGTCACGTTGACGAGCAGCATGATCCAGAGCAGCCAGAACTGCGGCGTCTTCCACGCGTCGTTCACCCCGACGTTGTAGCTCGATACCAGCTTGCCCTGCTTCCTGGATGGCACGTAGCCGGCGGGCATCCATCCGGGTGCGGGCACGCGCACGGTGAACACCCCGAACATCATGTAGATGAGATAGATCACGCCGAGCGTCGCGAACGTGCCGGTGACGCCGAGCCCGTGGTGCAGCGAGTGATAGTACTCCATGAGCTTCACGGAGAGCGGCGCGGCGATCATCGCGCCACCGCCGAATCCCATGATCGCGAGCCCCGTTGCCATCCCCGGCTTGTCCGGAAACCACTTGATCAACGTGGACACGGGCGAGATGTAGCCGAGCCCCAGACCGATGCCTCCCAGCACGCCGTATCCGAGCAGCAGCAGCCAGAACTGGTGGAAGTACACCCCGATCGATCCCACGAAGAATCCGCCGCTGAAACACACCGCGCTCGCGAACATCGCTTTGCGCGGTCCCACTCTGTCGAGCCACGCGCCGAAGGTCGCGGCCGACAGTCCCAGAAAGACGATCGCGAGACTGAATACCCACCCGATCGTCGGAATCGACCAGTCGGTGGGCGCAGCCTTCACCGCGTCCACGAGCTTCGACTGCGACAGCAGACGCAGCGTGTCGTTCGGTGCGAGCTGGCTCACGGCAACGAGCTTCGTCAGCGGCTTGTTGAACACGCTGAACGCATACGCCTGGCCGATCGACAGGTGAATCGCGAGCGCGGCGGGAGGAACGAGCCAGCGATTGAAGCCTGGCTTTGCAATGATCCGTTCGCGATCGAGGAAGGACAGAAGTGCCATGCCATCGTCCGGGTTCGAGGAAGCGTCAACAGCGTGGAAACACTATCTCTTAATACGCGCCGTCGCCACTACCCCGATATCCCTGCCGTCGTTACATTTTTCGCTCGATCGCGAGAGTCCCGCTGTCGCGTTCGGTCGCGTAGCTCAGCTGGTTAGAGCGCTGGTCTCACATACCAGAGGTCCGGGGTTCGAGTCCCTGCGCGACCATGCAAACGAGCCCCCGATGCCGTGTGGCACCGAGGGCTCGTTTCGCATCTTGCGTCTCGCGCTAGAGCACCGCGATCGGGACGATCCCCTCGCCGCCGCTCGCGTAGCGCTCCCCGCACGACGCGCACTGCACGCGCACGCCCTCGGGCACGCGCGACAGCAGCGGCAGCTTCTCCCCGCACTGGCATACCCAGCCCACGAGCCGCGCAGGCACGCCCACGACCATCGCGTACGCCGGGACGTCGCGAGTCACCACCGCGCCCGCGCCGACGAAGCAGTACTCGCCGAGCGTGTTGCCGCACACGATCGTCGCATTCGCACCGATCGACGCACCGCGTCGCACGAGCGTCTCGCGATACTCGTTCTTGCGCGAGATGTGACTGCGCGGATTGTAGACGTTCGTGAAAACCATTGAGGGGCCGAGGAACACGTCGTCCTCGCAGATCACGCCCTCGTACAGGCTCACGTTGTTCTGCACCTTCACGTTGCGGCCAAGGCGCACGCGCGGCATCACGACCACGTTCTGCCCGAGACTGCACGCGGGC
>JAQBQC010000500.1 GCA_028287205.1 Gemmatimonadota bacterium | reverse complement strand
CGGACGCGTTTGGCGGGCATTTCTATCGTAGACTGACGCCTCGCGTCGAACTCTTTTCGAGGGTGTGGGGATGGCAGTAGTTCGAGATGTGGCGGTGCTCGTCGGCAGCCTTCGCACGGAATCGTTCACGCGAAAGATCGCGCTCGCGATGAAGGGGCTCGCTCCAGCGGAGCTCGATCTCGACATCGTCGAGATCCGTGATTTGCCGATGTACGACCAGGACCTCGAGACTGAGACGCCGCCGAGGGATTGGGTGGACTTTCGCAAGCGAATCAAGCGCGCGGACGCGCTCCTCTTTGCAACGCCCGAGTACAACAGATCGATCCCGGGTTGTCTCAAGAACGCGGTCGACGTAGGATCGCGGCCAAGTGGACGCGGTGTGTTCAGCGGAAAGCCGGGCGCGATCGTCAGCGTGACTCCCCACGGACTGGGCGGGTTCGGCGCAAATCATCATCTACGGCAAGCGCTCGTGTACGTGAACGTGCTCGCGATGGCGCAGCCGGAGGCGTACGTCACGCAGGCGGGTGATCTGGTGGACGAGTATTTCAGGATCACGAAGGAGGAGAGCAGGCAGTTCTTCACAACCTTTCTGAACGCGTTCGCGGCCTGGATCGAGAAGGTGCGAACGAACTGACGAGATCAGGGAGTGCGCAGCGCTCGCCTTTGGAGCTTGTCGCCGTCGTCTCGAAGCTCGACCGCGGTGCCGCGGCCGTTCTCTCGAGTGAATTCGACGATGAGATCGGGGCGAAGTACTTCGTGGATCACTCCAGCATCATCATACACCCCAGGAGCGAAAACGTCCGGGCCGATGCGGATGCCGCTCGGCCGCGCGCGAGGCGCTTGCTTGCGATCACGTGAACTTTGCGTCGATGGCGGCACGGATCTCGTCGAGCGATTTGCCCGACTTGTGAAGACGGGCGGCGAGCCGGGCCTGTCCCTGGCACGTCTTGCACTCGCGCGCCATGGCGTCGTCGCCTTCGTAGCACGAGAGAAGCGAGCGATAGCCGGGAAGGTCGGCGCAGCCGCAGTGGCAGCGGATGCCGTCCGCGATCTCGGGCATCGCGCGCACGGAATCGAACAGCGGGATGAGCGCCGCCACATCGGCGAGCTGTTCCCCGGTCGCCACCTTGGCGCCCGTGATCCCGGCGCGCGGCTCGGGGTGCGGCTCATGCGTGCGGCTGCCGTGCGCGCATGCGTGCGAATGCGCACGCGCGACCACGGACGACGCCAGGAGGGTGGCGAACGCACCGAGGCCCGTGGCAATGAATGCGCGACGGGAGAGTTGTTGCATGGAGAGCGGCGTGGGGGTGCTTTCATCCGAAGCATTCTCGGATGTTCGCCAAGGTACAGATCGGCATGCTGCGCGCAATAGTGAATTTGTGCGCCGCGTGTAAGTGCTACTTCACCACGCGAGTGCGCCTTTGCATGATTCAGCAACCTCGACCTCGATCTCACGACAATGACTTCCGTGCCCAATTCAATGACGCGTCTGGCGGCTCTCTGCTCGATCTTTGTGCTTGCGTGCGCGCACCGCGCGGCCAAGGCACCGCCCGAATCTCCCGTCAAGCCGCTGGGAGTCGCGGCGTCCTATGCCATCGGTCCCGACTCCTCGAACGCCGGCATCGCGAACATGGTGACGCGGCTCGAGCTCGAGAAATACAAGGCAACGGTGAAGGGGCTCACGCAGTTCGGCGACCGCAGGCAGGGCACCGATCGCAACCGCGCCGCGGTCGACTGGATCCAGGCGCAGCTCGAGAGCTACGGGTGCACGCCCACGGAGCGAATCACGTACGACTTTCAGCCTCCGCCGCCGCGTCCGCCGCGCCCGGCAATGGACTCCGCGGCGCGCGTGCGCGCGGAGATGTACAACGCGGGCGGCGCGCGCAACCGCGGCGTTCGCACGCCCACCGGCGTCAACACCGACTCCACGCGCCAGCCCGACGCGAGGCTTCGCGCGCTCGACACGCCGCAGAGCGTCGCGGGCGAGCGGCAGGAGGTCTACTGCACGAAGATCGGCACCGTGCATCCCGACGAGATGTACATCGTCGGCGGACACATGGATGGAATAGGCTGGGGCGAGGCCGCGAACGACGACGGCTCCGGCACCGCGCTCGTCATGGAGCTCGCGCGCGTGTTCAGCATGAAGGATGTGCACACGGATCGCTCGATCCGGTTCATCCTCTGGAACAACGAGGAGAGTGGACTCGACGGCGCGAGGGCGTACGTCGCGCAGCGGCAGGCGCTGCAGGGAATCGAGTCGCCCAAAGGATCCGGCAAATATCCCGAGCCCAAATGGCTCGGCATGATCCAGCACGACATGATGATGTTCGACCACGGCATGCCGCGCCCGGATGGGACCATGAGCCGGGAGCAGCGCCCCGAAGCCGACGTGAACATCGAGTTCCAGTCGAAGTCGAAGTACGCGGCGGACGCCGAGAAGCTCGCGTGGGCACTGGCGAATGCGAACGAGCTGTATGCCACGGACTACCCCGCGCAGGTCGGACGGCACATGACGAACACGGACTCGTCGCCGTTCATGGACATCGTGCCGGCGATCAGCCTGCGCGAGAACGAGCGCGGTGCGCAGATCGGCGCGGGATGGGACCCGCAGTGGCACCAGCCCACCGACCTCTTCTCCACCTACACCG
>JAQBQC010000386.1 GCA_028287205.1 Gemmatimonadota bacterium | reverse complement strand
ACAGAATTCGAACAAATTCCGAGCAATTTTGTTCTAAGCCGGCCCCGTGCCGGCAGCACATCTTCCTACGCCAGGCGCCGAAGCGATTGTTTCATCCTTCATCCGGTGATCCCTGTGAGAGCCACGATTCGTTTCACCGCGATTCGCCGTCTCGTAACGATCGGCGTCGCGGCCGCCGCCGCCTCGAGCTCCGCGATCGCTCAGGGATCCACGTCGTACCCCTCCGTGCTCTCCTATCGCACGGTCAAGGTCGCCGACGGGGTGTACGCCTTCATTACCCCGGAGGAGCGCACGGGATTCCAATCGGGGAATTCGATCGCGATCATCGGCGACGATGGGGTGCTCGTGTTCGACACCGGAAACATTCCGGGCTCGACGCGCAGGCAGATCGCCGAGATTCGCAAGCTCACGGACAAGCCCGTGCGCTACGTGGTGAACTCCCATTGGCACCCCGACCACAATCTGGGCAACAGCGAATACCGCGCGGCGTTCCCCGGCGTGCACATCATCGGAACCTCGGCCACGCGCGCCGGGATTCTCGAGCGCGTGCCCACGTACTTCGGACAGATGAAGAGCTTCGCGCCAACGGATTCGCTCATGCGGCTGCGGCTCTCCACCGGAAAGATGCGCGACAGCAGCAAGATGCCCGACGACGTCAAGCAGGTGTGGTCGCTCGTGGTCAGGGACTACGCCGAGTTCATGCCGGAGGTGCTGCGGGCCAAGCCGTCGCCGCCTGATCTCATATCGGATGATAGTCTGACGGTCTTGCTGGGAAACCGGCGCGTGAAGATCGTGAGTCCGGGGCGAGGCAATACCGCGGGCGACACGTACATCTATCTACCCGATGAGCGCGTGCTGCTCACCGGAGATCTCGTGACCTTTCCCGGTCCATTCCCCAGCACGTCGTACTTCGGAGACTGGATTCGCGATCTCGATGAGCTGAAGGCGCTTCACGCCGCCGTGATCGTGCCCGGACATGGCGATGTGCAACACGACTATGCATACATCGACATGGTTCGCGAGCTGCTCGTCTTCACGCGCGCGCAGGCTCGTGATGCCGTGCTCCGCGGCGCTTCGCTCGATAGTGCGCAGAAGCAGATCGACTTCGCGCCCTTCATCAAGCGCTTTGGCAACGGCGATGTCGTGCGCACCGATGCCTTCAAGAGCTTCTATCCGGTGCCCGCCGTAATGCGCGCGTACGAGGAGGCAACCTTCGAGATTCAGGGCGCGATTCCGAAACCGGGCGAATGACGAATTACCTTATTCGAGCCGCCCGGCAATGCTGAGGCTGGACGCTCGAATCATGTAGTCGAAGACGGAAGTAAACGCGCGCCTGAATCGTGGCATCTTTACATCATGAGCCTCTCCGCACCGCCGGATCCGCCTGAACGCGCCGTAGTCGAGTCGAGCGGCTCGGCGTCGAGAGAGCACGAACAGCTGCTCGAGCGGTGGCGAGCCGGCGATCGTGCAGCGCTCGATGTGCTGCTCGCGCACGTTCATCCCATGTTGTATCGCTGGGCGCTCGCGAACGCCTCGGACGTCGATGACGCCGAGGATATCGCGCAGCAGGCGCTCCTCTCGGTGTATCGAAAGATCGGACAGTTTCGAGGCGAGGCACCGCTGGCGGTGTGGCTCTACCGACTCACGATGCGCACCGCATCTCAGCGTCGCCGCACCTTCGCTCGGCGAAAGGCGCTCGATGTGCGCGCCCATGCAGAAGTAGCGGGGAAAGTGTACGAGACCGACCCGGGAGGACGCGTGGATCGGGATCGTCTCACCGCGCTCGTGCGCGAGTGCTATGATCGGCTGCCGCCCCAACAGCGTGCCGCGCTGACGCTCGTGGATCTCGAGGGCTACACGCCGGCGGAGGCTGCGGAGCTGATGGAGCTCGCGCCTGTGACGCTGCGCGCGAATCTGTTCAAGGCGCGCGCGAGCGTTCGGCGTCAGGCTTTCAATCTCTCGCCGGCACTGACCGAGCGCTTCGAACGCGTGGCGGATCCGGTGCCGAACGTGAACGCCATGAAAACCGACTCGCCCCGGATCGCCTCATGACACGAGATCTCGACGAGCAGCTCCTCGTCTCTTCGACGGACGAGATTTGCGCCCTGGAACGTCGTCTGGACGACGGACGGCTCATGGACCCTCTTCTGCGCGAGGCGGCGGAGCTGTGCCTGCAGTCCCAGGCAGCGCTCGCGAGCTCCCTCGCGGCCGAACATCCGCGGCAGCTCACGGCGGTTCTGTTGGCGCGATACAGGAGACGGTGGCGGTGGCGATTGATGCTCGTCGGCATCTTCGCACCACTGGGCCTTCTGGTATTGGCGCTATTCGGGTCCACGGTGGTGACGCTCGTGACGGCGTTCATCTGGCGGCCGTGACGCGCGACTTCGTCGCGCACGGTGCACTTGTCGCAATGTTCCTGCTCGCATTCGGATGTGCATCTCACACGCGCGATCACGGGCCGGCAGAGCGCACAATGCCGATCTCCGCATCCGTGCGGCGCGATGTCGTTCGCCTCGATGGCCGGCATCTGTCGCCCGATGCGCTCGAAAGCATCGTCGAAACGGCCATGACGCGAGCGCGAGTGCCCGCGCTGGCGCTCGCGGTCATCAATGACGGCAAGATCGCGTACATGGCCGGCTTCGGCTATCGCGACGTGGAGCGCCGGCTCCCGCTCACCGACACGACGGTGATGTACGCGGCCTCGCTCACGAAGGCAATGTTCGCACACCTCGCGATGCAGCTCGCGGATGACGGCACGATCGCGCTCGACACACCGATCGCCAGCTATCTGCCGAAGCCGCTGCCGTCGTACGAGAAGTACGCCGATCTCTCCGGCGATGCCCGGTGGAAGCGCATCACGCCGCGCATGCTGCTCAGCCACACGAGCGGGCTACCGAACTGGCGATTCGTAAACGCCGATGGAAAGCTCGACCTGAAGTTCGACCCGGGAGCGCAATACAGCTACTCGGGTGAAGGGATCAACCTGTTGCAGTTCATCATCGAGCAGCGCACGGGGAAGGATGTCGGCGACCTGATGCGCGCTCGCGTCTTCGAGCGCTTCGGCATGCTCCATACGAGCATGACGTGGCAGCCATCGCTTCAATCAGAGCTCGCCTTCGGCTACGACAGCGCCGGACAATCCGTCGGTCACAACAAGCGCGCATCGGCGCGCGCCGCCGGCTCGGCGGACACGGATCTCGCCGACATGGCGCGGTTCATCCAGGGCGTGCTGCGCGGCGATGGCTTGAGCGACTCGAGCCGCCGCGCGATGCTGGCGCCGCAGATCCGAATTCGCACGCTTCACGAGTTCCCAACGCCGTCGTTCGACACGACGAGTCGCGATGACGCGATTGGACTGTCCTACGGCCTGGGCTGGGGACTCTTCGACTCGCCGCATGGGCTGGCGTTCTTCAAGGAAGGGCACGACGACGTGAGCTGGCGGAACT
>JAQBQC010000422.1 GCA_028287205.1 Gemmatimonadota bacterium | reverse complement strand
ACCCTTCACCAGCGGATGCACCATGGCCAACGACACCGCAGCACCCCCGACCCTCCAGGTCCGTCGCACGATCCGCGCGCCGCGGCAACGCGTCTTCGACGCGTGGACGAAAGCGGAAGAGCTGAAGGCATGGCACGCCCCGGGTCCGCTCACCGTCACGTTGGCGGAGATCGATCTGCGCCCGGGCGGCAAATATCGCATTCACATGACGGAGCCGAACGGCAAGGATCACAGGGTGTCGGGCGTGTACCGCGAGATCGATCCGCCGAAGAAGCTCGTGTACAGCTGGGGATGGGACGGCGATCATCCGGTGAAGGACAGCACCGTCACCATCGAGTTCCTGGAGCGCGGCGACGCCACCGAGGTCGTGCTCACGCATTCGGGGATCGACCACGACGGGGAGCGCAAGGGCCACACCGAGGGGTGGACGTCGATCATGGACAAGCTCGAGACGCGCTATTCGCAAGGCGCCGCATGAGTGCGAAGCAACAGTTCGCGAAGGTGTTCGAGCGCGAGCACGCGACCACCCGTCGCGTGCTCCTCTCGCTTCCGGCGAGCAAGAGTGAGTTCAAGCCGTATCCCGATGCACCGGTCGCGCGCGTCGTCGCCTCGATATTCTCGCAGGGTCAATGGGCCATTGCACAGGCGATGTCCGGCCAATGGGAATGGCCGCCGCGTGGCAAACCCGGCGCGACCAATACCTACGAAGAAGTACTCGCCCTGTTCGACGAGACCGGCGCCGCCGCGGTGAGTGCCATTGCTGCAGCGCCGGAGAGCAGGCTCGACGAGATGGTTCCGTTCATTCGCGGCCCGCAGCGCGTCGAGCCGATTCCCGTGTCCGAGCTCGTGTGGTTCATGCTCATGGACGCGATTCATCATCGCGGGCAGTTCTCGGTCTACCTTCGCGCTGCGGGGGAGAAGGTGCCGAGCATTTACGGTCCTACCGCGCACGAGCCGTGGATGTAAAGCGGCGCGACCGTCTTTGGATCACTGGACGGCCGCGCTTGCAGTAGTGCTCGAGGCGCCATCACGCAGCGTGTTGGGGAAACTTCTCGATGATCTTGTTTACCGCCTTCTCGAGCTCCTGCGCGTACTTGTCAGGGTCGTCGGAAACGGCGGCGCTTCCTTCCCCTCGCCAGAGCAGCTCATGCGTTACGGGGTCTACGACATCGATGATGACGGTGCCCTGCTTGTACTGGTAGACCTCGGTGTACTGACGCGGAAAACGATGCCAGCCGTATCCGTAGTCCCAGGTGCGGATGTCCAGCTTGTTCAGCGCGGTCGCATAGTAGGCGACATCCATCGCGGCCGCGTCTTCCGAGTACTGATAGCCTCGCTTCTCGAGGGCGCTTCTGATCGCATCACGAATTCTCCGATAGGTGATGGAGTTTACGAGCATCGGATCGTTCGATTTGAGCTGCACGTCGCGCGCTAGCTTCGGCGGTGGCAGCAGGCGGAATGTTGGGCGCGAGCTGATGTCCGCGCCGGGCGCGACCACCGTACGCACCTGCACCGGGTTGCACGCCGCGTACGTGAGCATGATGGAAGCGAGCATGAGCACCGCGCGCGTCCGAGCTCTTCGCGGCGCCTCGCCAAATCGTTCGTAACTCATTGCGACTCTCCACAGAGCGAAACGTCGAACCCGCTCCGCGTCGGAATGACGACGGATGGGAGCGCGCATCGGGCGTGCATCGTCCATGCCCTGTGCGTGCAGTCGAGGAGTGTTATCGTGTCGGATATTCCGGCACATCTGCGCAACTTTTCTTCACAATTGTTGCGAGCCCCTGTCGACATTACATGCCGCGTAACAGAAGGCCTCGTGCGCACACCGCGCACGAGGCCCTCATGTCGATCGACTCGGCGCGTCAGCTTCCGCGCTTGATCCTTATGTCGCCGTTCACCGTGCGGATGCGGATGAGCGGACCGCCCTTCCCGATCTTCTGCTTCACGCGCACATACTTCCGCGGCGTGCCGTGCGAGGAATCCCACTCCTGCGTCTCCGTCACGTCGAGCGACCAATCGCCCTTGATCTTCGTGTGCTTGCCGTAGTGTTCCGTGTAGGCAGTCTCGAGATCGAGTGTCGCGTTCGCATCGCTGGGGAGCACGAGCTCGACATCGCCTGTCCCCGACGTGATGTTCACCGGGTGCGCGCCTTCGCCCACCAGGTTGATCGACACATTGCCCGCGCCCGTCATCGCTTCCGCCGCGCCCTCGGCATCTCCGAGGTCGATGTCGCCGCCACCCGTCTCGGCCGACACAGCTCCGCGCGAGTGCCCGATGATGATCGCTCCTCCGCCGGTCGTGACGTGCGCGCCATCCGGTGCGTCGCCGAGCTCGATGTCACCGCCGGCCTTGTCGATCACGATCACGCGGTTCTGCGTACGCACTTTGATCTTGCCCTCCTTGCCCTTTTCCCGGTCGATCGTGCGGAAGCGATAGACCTCCTCGCGCTTCTGCGCACCGTGATCGCCGTCGCGCTCGAACATCATGCTCGCACTATCCATGGCCCCGTGATGGCGCTCCAGCGTGACGCGCGCGCTATCCATCGCCCCGCGATGGCGCTCGAGCGTGATGCGTGCGCGTGTCGTCTTGTTATCCAGATCCACCATGTCGCTGTCGCGCAGCATTCCGAGCTGTGCGCGCTCGAGTGCCTCCTGGCTGCGGGCCATCGCTTCGTTCGCCCGTTCCATCGCTTCGCGCGTGCGCTCGTACGTCTCCGCGCTCATCTCCTCGCCGTACATCTCAGGTGGCATCGGTGCCATGGGAACCTTGGGAACCCTGGGAACCCTGGGCGTCTTCGGCTGCTCCGGCATTTCGGGCATCATGGGCATGGGCGCGAGCTGAGGTACTCTATAGTAGAACGAGTTGCGCCGGAGCCGCTGGCTCCCCGAGCTTCCGACGATGCCGCCCGTCACGTCATCGAAGCGCACGGTGCCACCGCCCGTCGAGACGCTGCCGTCGAGCTTCGACGTCGCGACATGAACATCGCCGCCGCCCGTCGAAAGGTGCGCTTCCCCATTCGAGTGCTCGATCGCGATCCTCCCGCCGCCAGTAGTACCGGTGAACGATCCGTCCACGCCGTTGATGTGAACGTCTCCACCGGCTGATGTCACGTGCACGTTGAAGCGCTTCGGCACCCGGATCGTGAACGAGTTGTCGAACGACTGCTGGTCCGAGGATCCGACGTAGCGACTGACAAGCCTCGCACCGTTGTCCTGTCCTTCCAGCGCCACCGTTGTCTCGCGCCAGTCCTCGCCGCCGAGCGAGCCGGTGACGCTGACCTTCTGGTCATTGGTGCCGGTGATCTGGATGTCGCCACCGGTATCGAGGTCGAGCTCGAGCGTCCCGCCGGGATGCGCGGAGACCGTTTTCTCGAACGTCGAGTCAGCCGGTGGACGAACGATGAATGCGCGCCCGAACAGGGAGTTGGAGTCGAGGCGGAATGCGCGCGCAAAGGCGGGGATGGCGCCGGCGATGCTGGGCAAGGACGCGACCTTGGTGAGCATCGAGATCTTCGGGAACGACTCGGGCGCGACGGCCGGAACGTTGAACGCCGCGGTTACTGCGGTGGCAGGCAACGCCTGGATTGTCGGTTGGGCACTCACGCTTGCACGAGCAGCGGGTCGAGCACTGGCGCTCGGAGCTGCACTGGCGCTTGGAGCTGCACTGGCGCTCGGAGCTGCACCGGCGCTCGGA
>JAQBQC010000417.1 GCA_028287205.1 Gemmatimonadota bacterium | reverse complement strand
TGGCTGGGTGCTGGCGATCTGGATGCTCGGCGGCTTCATCGCGCTCGCGGGTGCGCTCACGTTCGCGGAGCTCGGCGCGATGCTGCCGGATGCCGGCGGGCCATTCGTCTACATTCGTCGCGCGTTCGGCGAGCGCGCGGCGTTCGTGTACGGGTGGATGATTCTGACAACCATCGCGAGCGGCGCCGCGGCCGCCGTCGCACTCGCATTCGCGAACTACGTCGGACGCTTTTTCGACACTGCCCCCTTGGGTGGCAACACCGGAGTCGCGGTCGCCGTGCTGCTCATCCTCACCGCGACCAACTATCGCGGGCTGAAACTCGGCGCCGCCGTGCAGAACGCGCTGGTGATGAGCAAGCTCGTTGCGCTCGGCGCGCTGGTGCTCGGCGTGGTCGTGCTGTGGAATCGCATTCCGGCGCCGATGCCGATCGCATCATCGACGCCGCTGCCTCCGCTCGCGGTCGGGCTCGCGGCAGCGTTCGTTCCCGTGCTGTTCTCCGTGGGCGGATGGGAGAATCTGAACATGGTCGCGGGAGAGGTGCGCGATCCGGCGAGGCTCATCCCGCGTGCGCTCGCGCTGGGGATCGCGATCATCATGGTGTGCTATCTCGGCGTCAACGTCGCCTACCTGCACGTGCTCGGGCGCGACGGGATGGCTGCGAGCACCAGCGTCGCCGCGGACACCGCGATCCGCATGGTGGGCTCACTCGGCGGAACGCTGATCACGATTGCCGCGATGGTGTCGATACTGGGACTCGTGAACGTGGTGCTGCTGGCGACACCGAGGATCTTCTACGCGATGTCGCGCGAAGGACTCTTCTACCCGGCGGCGGGTCGAATCCATCCGCGCTTCGGCACGCCGCACATCAGCATCGCGATGCTCGGCCTGTGGTCGATCGCGCTCCTGCTGCTCGCGCAATCGCGGCTGGACTGGCTGCTCAACGGCGAGGTGTTCGCGGACTGGATCTTCTTTGGGCTGAGCGCGGCGAGTGTGTTCGTGTTCCGGCGGACGATGCCGGAACGGCCCCGACCGTATCGCGCCTGGGGCTACCCGTTCGTGCCGCTCTTCTTCGTCGCTGCGTCAGTGGTTGCGGTGGGAAGCGCCGTCGTGAGCGCGCCAATCCCTTCTGCATTCGGTGCGTTCAGCGCGCTCGTAGGCGTGATCGTGTACTCCGTGTTCTCACGCCGCTGGAAAGCCGCCGAACGTCTCGCTTCCGCTCAGTAGGCTACCGCGTAGGACGAGAAGTGGCTGATGGTCGCGGTTACGGTCTGCGTTCTCGGATTGCTCACGGACGGCTCGACCTCGACGATCGAATCGGCCCGCAGGTACACGACTTTGACTCCGAGCGTGGGCGTAATGCACGCCGAGTAGCTCATTGTGAGTGAAGCTGGCACCACGAACGTGAGTCCTTCGGGTGCAAACTGCACCTTGGCTACGTGACCGGCGGGAACATGGGCCGTGATCGTCGTCTCGCGCAGCAGAGCGCCTGGAGGAAACACGAGGGCGTTGTCACGTCCCAGCTCGAGCTTTCCGCCGCGCGGACCGATGCGCGCAGACACGTTGTAGTCGAAGGGGATCACGCACTCGGCGACGTTGTCTTCGTTGCCACTCCTTCTCGACGCCAGCACCGAAGGCTGCGACGGACTCGTTGGCGAGGCATGCTCACCGCACGCGACAGCGGTGGCGATCGCAATCGCACTGACCAGGAGACGAACCGGGATTGAACGAGCCATGGAAGATCCCTGAAATGTCCAGCGTGAGCTTTCGGGAAGTTCGGCAGTCCTCGTGCAGTTATAGTGTTGACGCAACGTGCCGTGAGTGGGTTACGGCTAACGTCACGGCACCGTCACGCACTATCACACCCGTGTCCGTACAGGTCTTTACGTTGCCGCGTAGACGCCCTCGTTGATCATGCCTACAGCCGCCTCAACACGTCTGCGCGCCGCGATTGCGTGTGAAGGACTGCTCTATCCTGCGGCGGGGGCGCCGTGCTCGTGTTTCGGCCGACAATGCGAGGACAGCCCCGGACATACCGCGCCGGGGCTATCCGTTCGTGCCGCTATGCGTTGTCAGTACGCTACGGCGTATGACGAGAAGTGGCTGACCGGCGCGACCACGAGCCTGAGAAGGATCGAAAGGATCCGCGACGGAAGGATCTCCGCGATGAGACCCTCGCGTACGTATACGATCGTGACACCAGAAGTCGGTGTCTTGCACTTCGAATAGTCCATCGTCAGGACCGCCGGCACGACGAACTTCAGCCCTTCCGGCTGGAACTGCACACTGGCGCTGGCGGTCGCCGGCACGTGTGCGGTTATTGAAACGGGGCGCAACAGCGCTCCCGGCGGCACGACGAGTGTGGCGCCGCCGGCTCTGATGGTGCCGCCCAAAATACCGATCTGCCTCGTGCTCCACGCTTCCTGCTGAATCGTGCACGTCGCAACAGTGACTTGCTTCTGCACCGTGGAGCTCACGCTTGCCAGGGGAGGCGCGACGCTGCGCGGTGCGGTTGGCGACGCGCTGTCGGCGCAGGCAACTGCCGTGGCGAGAGTGACCACCGCCAGCGAGCTGCGAAGGATCGTCTTGAAGTGCATTGGAAGATCTCGTAGACAGAGTTACCGTCGTGATCAGCGAGTGCGTGTTGCCGTTCGCGTGCGAAAGTTCGTTAGGGAATCTGAATGTTGGCCCCACACCGACTATCACGTCGTGGCCGAATCGCATCATGCAGATAGGTGAAGATTCCTACACAGCGTGGTTCAAGCTCGAGTTGATGAGGGCTACGGCGGCTTCGTAGATATCCGGGCGCCACCATCCCTTGCACCGCTCCATCTCGAGAAGCGCATCCTCGATCGACATCGCCGCGCGATAGCTGCGCGTGCTCGTGAGCGCATCGTAGACGTCGACTATCCCGATGATCTGAGGAGCAATCGGGATTGCGTCATCGCGCAGGCGATCAGGATACCCCGATCCGTCGCACTTCTCGTGGTGCCAGCGAATCAGCGGCCTGATGTCCCATGGAAAATCGTTGCCCTCGAGCAGCTCCTGGCCATACAGCGTGTGTCGCTCCATCAGCTCGCGCTCCTCGCGCGTGAGCTTCCCCGGCTTGTTCAGAATCTCGTGCGGGATGCGAACCTTGCCGACGTCGTGCATATAGGCGCCAATGCGTACGGTGGTCTGCTCGACAGAGTCGAGGCCGAGGGCCTGCGCGAGGGCCACCGCGTAGGTGGCGACGCGCTCGCAGTGACCGAACGTGTACGAGTCCGCGGATTCAATCGACTGGCCCCAGTCGCGCACGATGGCGAGGTACGTGCCCTCGAGATCCGACACTTTTCGCGTGACATCGGAGAGATCACCGCGCGCGTCGAGCTGCACGAACAGCTTGCGCGCAGCATTCAGCAGCACGAGCGCCTCCTGATTGCGACCCATCATCTGGTGGAGCTTTGCAAGCTCTCTCGAGGCTTCTGCCTCGCCCAGCTGCGATCCACACTCGGACGCGAGCTCGATCGCGCTCTTGAGGCGAGCTTCGGCAAGCACCGGCCGGCTGGTCTCGCGGTAGACGACGCCGAGGAACTTGTACGCGTCGGCTTTCTGCGCGCGTGCATCGAGCTCGTCGAACAGTCGCAGCGCATCCTCGGCGCTCAGGCGCGCCTCCTCGAAGCGCTGGCGCGCGACGAAGACCTCGGTGCGATTGAGGAGACAGAGCCCGCGAAGGCGCACGTCGCCGAGTGAGTCCGCGAGGGCGAGGCTGGAGTCGAAGTACCGATCGGCGAGCTCCCACTGCTGCTGATCGGCGCTGATCATGCCCAGGTTGTGGTACGCAATCGCGCATCCACTGTCGTCGCGCGCGCGCAGCGACGCCGTGAGCGAATTCTGGTAGTGCACGAGCGCGGCGTTCAGATCGCCCCGAATGTTGGCGATGATGCCGAGATTCTGCTCGATGCGTCCGATGAGCGCGGGCGTGTCGTGCGCCATGGCGAGTGCGCGGTGGAAGTAGCCGCTCGCGTCGCCCGTTCTCCCGGCCTCGAGCTCGAAGCCGCCGAGCGTGTTGAGCGCTTCGGCGGAGAGAGGCTGATCGCCGATCGCGCTCGCAACGTCGAAGCTCTGCACGCACAGCTCCAGCGCGACACCGCGCTCGAGCTGACGGTGCATCACGACGCTCAACCGGCGCAGCGCCTCCGCATGCGTGGGCGCATCATCGTTCGCGACAGAGAGATCGATCGCGGTGCGATATTTGTCGATGGCGGCCGCGATGCGCCCTGCACGCTCGTCATCCCGAGCGTCGCGAAGGGCGCGAGTGGCGGACTGTGGGAACGCGTTGGACGGCATGCGAGTGGCGAAAAGGCGACGAGCGATGAATGGCGGCCCGGCGTCACGCGGAGCGTCGCGATCCGGGTCCCACTGTTGCGTTGACGATTGCTACGCCGTGAGGATTGGCGTCACTGTCACGTCCCGATCCTTTTCCGTCATCGAGTTGGCCAATTGGAGGCACGAGAATGAGGTTGCCGGGTGCGCGTGCGCTTCGTCGTCCGACGTGGTCGGTGAGCGGTCCGGGCGGCCGCAGCGAGTCCCTTCTCCCTCGTCTCTCGATGCGCATCATGAGAACTGCT
>JAQBQC010000400.1 GCA_028287205.1 Gemmatimonadota bacterium | reverse complement strand
TAGACGGCGCATAGTGGCTCCACTCCCACCACCTCAGAGGGGTGGGAAGGGCGATGTGCGCGTGTGGGAGGCGACCGTCGGCGCCGGCGCACGATGGATCTTACGGCAGTGCTTTCTAGGGGAGCCGGAGTACGACCCCTCCCCGCAGCATTTCGTATTGTAACGTACGGTGGCGGGCTCCGCACAAAGGTTCTCGGCGGATGCCCTACGGACGTGCCCGCCTCCGTCCGATTACGGGCTCGCGGAGGGGGCTACTGCACCATGTCGTGCGAGCCAACGCTGGCGATGTCGCGCTTCACATCGGCGTTGAGCGGATCGAGCCGGGGCCACTCGCGCACATCGTCGGGCACGAACGCGCCCGCCATCGATGCCATCCCTCCCTGCTTGAGCACGTGTCCGGTGGGATTGTCGTACTGCGCAATGACGCGGTAGCGATGATTCGCGACCAGCGGCAGTCCCTCCTCGTGGAAGCCGAAAACGCGCTTGCCGAGTGCGATGAGGTGGCCGTCGCTCGTGAGCTTCGTGTCGAGCCGCACGAGCACCTTGCCGTTCTGGGCATCCTCGAGGCGCACGGAGCGCGCGTAGTCGTGCACGTGTCCGCCGAGCGCCAGGATCGAGCCGCTGAGTGGCATCGTGAACTCCGAGCTCTTCTCCGAGCGGCCGGGCGGTAGGTCCCACGCCGAGGTGCCGCCGATGACGCTGTTGGCGTCGGCGAAGAACGGCATCACCTCGATCGGATGATTGTGGCCGGCTGGAATCCACGGCAGCGTTACGATCACGTAGGCGCGCTCGACGGTCTTGCCGTCCACATCGTGAAACGCGGAGTAGAGGCCGAGGGTGTCGCCGCGGGCGAGCGGAACGCCGACGCCGCCGGGGAGCGACACGCGAGGCGTCTCCTTCCCTACCGCCATCAGGCGCTCGACCATCGGATAGAGCAGCTCGCGCCGGCTGTAGTTCGCGAGCCCCACGTGGTGCACCATTTCGTGGGCGAGCGCGGTGCCGCCCGCGGCATCGCCGTCACACAGTTGCACACTGTAGCCGCGGACCCATCCATTCACCGGCCACGCAACGCGCAGCACCGGCGTGTCCATCATCATCATGTCATCGGACTCGTGAGCCATGCCGGCGATGCGAAAGGGGCCGGCCACGATCCGGATTTCCCGTCGTGCGCTGTCGACCTGAACTGCAGAGGAAGTCATCTGCATCCCGGGCATCGAGGCAGCGCTGGCGGGCTGCGAGACGCTGGCGCGAAGCGCGGGGCCCGCGGGACACGGACGTTCGCCGGTCTGAGCGGCGGCGCGTGATGCGGCGAAAACGAGGAGCACGGACGCGAGTCGGCGCATGCACACCTTGATGGACGAAAGTCACGACTATGTCGTGAAGGCCGATCGACCCTCGTCCACGCCGTGCTCCAAAGATGCACGGGCGCGCAGAGAAATGTATCCATCGGTACATCTCCGAGGATAAACGCTTCCTGCCGCGTATATTGGAGGCATGGCCATCAAGCTGACGCGTGACGAGGAGCAGTTCGAGCTCGAGGAGCGGGTGCCCGTTCTTCCGCTGCGGGATGTCGTGATTTTCCCGTACATGGTGATCCCGCTGCTGGTCGGACGGGCGGCCTCGCTCGCGGCCGTGGAGGCCGCGCTCGCCGGCGACCGGTGGATCTTCCTCGTCGCGCAGCGCACCGCGGACACCCAGGATCCGGCCGCCGCCGATCTCTTTCGCGTAGGCGTCGCCGGGCGCGTACTGCAGGTCGCGCGGCTGCCGAACGGCACGACGAAAGTGCTCGTCGAAGGCGTGGCGCGCGCGAAGGTCACGCGCTACGCGCCCACCGACAAGGTGCTTCGCGCGGTCATCACGCCCTTCGCGCTCGACGAGCCCGCGGGCGGCGCAGACGAGCGCGCGATGGCGCGTCGCGTCGTCACGCTCTTCGAGGAGTACGTCGCGCTGCACCGGCGGCTGCCGGCCGAAGTCGTATCGCTCGTGCAGGGAACGGAGGCGCGCGAGAAGCAGGCGTTCGCGATTGCCGCGCACATGCTCGTGCGGCTCGACCAGCGTCAGGATTATCTGCAGGCTGCGAACATCGGCGCGCTGTTCACGATGCTCGCGGACGCGCTCACGTCCGAGATCGAGATCCTGCGACTCGAGCGCAAGATCGAGGGGGAGGTTCGCGGCTCACTCTTTCAGAATCAGCGCGAGTTCTACCTCCAGGAGCAGCTCAAGGCGATCCATCGCGAGCTCGGGCAGGACGAAGGCGATGGCTTCGACGAGCTCACCGCGGCGCTCGAGAAGAAGCAGCTGCCGCCGCTGGTGCGCGAGCGCGCCGATCGCGAGCTGCGCAAGCTCCGGCGCACGGCGCCGCTCTCTCCCGAGTCGACGGTTGCGCGCAACTATCTCGACTGGATCGTCGCGCTGCCGTGGACGGAGCGCAGCGACGACGTCGTGGACGTCGCGCGAGCGCAGGCGGTGCTCGACGAGGATCACTTCGGGCTCACCGACGTGAAGGATCGGATCCTCGACTACATCGCGGTACTCGCGCTCGTCGGCAAGCTGGAAGGCCCGATCCTCTGCCTCGTGGGCGCGCCCGGCGTGGGCAAAACGTCATTGGGCCGCTCGATAGCCCGCGCGCTCGGCCGCACCTTCGTGCGCATGTCGCTGGGCGGCGTGCGCGACGAGGCCGAGATTCGCGGGCATCGCCGCACGTACATCGGATCGCTGCCTGGGCGCGTGATCCAGGCGATGCGGCGCGCCGAGGTGGTGAATCCGGTGATCCTGCTCGACGAGGTCGACAAGATGGGGCAGGACTGGCGCGGCGATCCGTCGAGCGCGCTGCTCGAGGTGCTCGATCCGGAGCAGAACACGGCCTTCAACGATCACTATCTCGAGATCGACTACGATCTCTCGCAGGTGCTGTTCGTCACGACCGCGAACTCACTCGCGCAGATTCCGGAGCCGCTGCGCGACCGGATGGAGATCATTCGCCTTCCCGGCTACGTCGATCATGAGAAGCATGCGATCGCGCGTCAGTTTCTGGTGCCGCGCCAGCTCACGGCGCACGGACTCGATCCGAAGCTCGTGACGTTCGACGCGGACGTGATCCCGGCGGTGACGCGGCTCTACACGCGCGAGGCTGGCGTGCGCGATCTCGAGCGCCGCATCGCGCGCATCGCGCGCAAGCTCGCGCGGCGCGCGGCGGCCGCGAAGCTGCTGACCCCCGAGCCGATGCACGTCGCTCACGCCGATCTGAAGGAGCTGCTCGGCGTGCCGCCCTTCGAGGCGGAAGAGCAGACGCTCGACGACAAGGTGGGCGTGGCGACGGGGCTCGCGTACACGTCGGTAGGCGGAGACCTGCTCGAGATCGAGGTCGCCGTGGTGCGCGGACGCGGCCGCCTGCAGCTCACCGGCACGCTCGGCGACGTGCTCAAGGAATCCGCGAACGCGGCGATGACGTACGCCCGCTCGCGCGCGAGCATGCTGGGCATCGATCCGGAGTTTCCGAAGACGCGCGACATCCACGTGCATTTGCCGGCGGGCGCGACGCCCAAGGATGGACCGTCGGCCGGGATCGCGATCGCCGCGGCGCTCGTGAGCGCGCTCACCGGCGCACCAGTGCGAGGAGACACCGCGATGACGGGCGAGGTGACGCTGCGCGGCCGGGTGCTGCCGATCGGTGGGCTCAAGGAGAAGCTCGTGGCGGCGCGGCGCGCGGGGATCACGCACATCATCATCCCCGAGGGGAATGCGCGCGAGATCGAGGAGATTCCCGAAGACATTCGCGCGGGGCTGCAGTTCCATCCCGTCTCGACGATGGATCAGGTGTTGGCGCACGCGCTTCGCCCCGCACGCGTAGCGGCGCCGGCGGAGCTTGCGGCCGCGGTCACGCATTGAGCGACGCGCTGAAGATGGCAGACCCAAAGGTGGAAGACCCATTAGTCATCCGCGACATCGAGTTCCTCGGCGGCATGGCGTCGCCGTCCGGGTGGCGGCCGCCCGATCTCACGCTTCCCGAGGTCGCGTTCAGCGGGCGCTCGAACGTCGGCAAGTCATCGCTCCTCAACGCGCTAGTCAAGCGAAAGGCGCTGGCACGCGTGAGCAAGACGCCGGGAAAGACGCGCGAGATCAACTTCTTTCGCGTGAACCACCAGTTCGTGCTCGCGGACCTTCCCGGCTACGGCTTCGCCCGCGTCGCGAAGACGACGCGCGAGCAGTGGCGGCCGCTCATCGAGGGATATCTGCGCATCAGCATGCAGCTGCGCGGTGTGGTGCAGCTCATCGACTCGCGTCATCCGCCGTCTGCCGACGATCTGCAGATGCTCGAGTTTCTCGGGGAGATCGGCGCGCCGACCGTGGTGGTGCTCACCAAGATCGACAAGCTGCGCACCACCGAGCTGAAACAGCGGATCATCTCGCTCACGACCGCGCTGCGATTGGAGGAGGAGCAGGTGATCCCCTTCAGCACCGTCTCCAAGGTAGGGCGGGATGAGCTTGCCGCGGCGGTGGTCGAGCTGGTGGCGCAACCGTCGTGGCGCGCGCCGGCGGCGCCCGAGGAGGCGCCCGCGCCTGAAGAAGTTCCCGAGGTGTAACGAGGTCGCGGGGCTTGTAACTTTGGATTACTGCAGTCGAACTACCCTCACACTCAGCCTTCCATGGCTATCTATCCCCTCCGCAAGCTTCCGTCGCAGTCTGGCCTTCCCGTCATCGATGCGTGGATCGAGCAGCTGGAGCACGAGCTCGCCGCTCCGAACGCGGACCGCGCCGAGATCTGTCGCCGCACGCTCTGCGCGCTGACGTTCCCTGCCTACGCGAGCTCGTGGGAGACGGCGGTGAACGACGGCTCGCTTCCACTCTCCACGCGCGGAGCGCTGATGGCGCTCGACCCGCGCAACATCACGCTCGAGCCCGAGTACTACGCGGAGTGCGACGATGAGCGCTTTCAGCGCGTCAAGCCGCTGCTCTGGCTCTGGTACAGCTACGATCGCACGGTGATGGGCGGACAGAACGTCGAGGCGGGCGTGCGGCTTCGCCGGATGCTCGCGCGGCACATCTTCAGGCGTTGCGGCGAGCGGTTCAAGGCGTTCCAGAACGTCGAGTTCTCCTTCGGGTACAACATGGAAGTCGGTGACGACGTCGTCGTGCACCGGAACGTCCTGCTCGACGACCGCGGTGGAATCGTCATGGGGAACAAGGTGTCGATCTCGGATTACGCGAACGTCTATTCGCACACGCACAGCATCGTCGATCAGCGCGACGTGACCGACGCGCAGACGGTGCTCGAGGATGGCGTGCGCATCACGTATCACGCGACGATCCTTGCGGGCGTGCACGTGGGGTGCGACGCGATGGTCGGCGCGATGGCCGTGGCGACGCGCGATGTGCGGCCGCACCACGTGTACGTCGGCATCCCGGCGAAGAGCGTGCGCGTGAAGCCGACGGCGCCCACTCAGAACGATTGTCTGCCAACCGCCCGCGAGCGGCAAAACCCGCAATGATGCTCATCATGAGCGCGAGGACGCGGCGCACCGCTGCGTGGCTCGCGCTCATCGGATGCGTAGCGTGCCGCCGCGGCGACGCGCAGGCTGCGCTCCAGATCATGAATCGCCCCACCGCGGTGTCGCTCGGCATCGGCGATACGACCACCGTGCACGCTGTGGTGACCGTGACTGCGAACGAGGCGCCCGTGACTGTCGTGTGGTCGAGCGACAACGATGCGGTGGCGCACGTGGACGGTAACGGGCACGTGATCGCGCGCGCCGCCGGCATCACGGGGATCACCGCTCGAGTCGGAACGGCATTCGCGACCACGCGCGTGAGCGTGTCGCCAATTACTGCGCGTGGCGAAGAGAGCACCGTGACGTCGCGCCCCGTCGCACGAACGATTGCGGCGACGCCGGCAGCAGCGCCTGCAGCAGCAGCCGCTCCAGCGCCCCCACCAACGCGGCCTGCTCCGCGCGCGCCCAGCGCGAGCGCCGCGGCCGCCGGGCCCGTCCGTTCATCGGGCGGCCGCC
>JAQBQC010000383.1 GCA_028287205.1 Gemmatimonadota bacterium | reverse complement strand
CCGCCACCCGATCGCCCACCTCCGCCAGCCGCGCGCCGAGGTCTTGAAATGACATAAGCTATGAATTTACCGAAGCTTACAAACTGAATCAAGAGATGACGGGGCGATCGCGCCGCGCGCGGCACCGAGATATTGCGATGGGCATCGAAGGTAGGCGAGAAAGCTTTCGGGAGCCGGGTCGATCCCGCTGTCGTACGCCCCCGCCGGGAAAGACGAGAGTGTTTGCATCACGTTGCTGGACGTATCGACGCTCGGAGCGTCACCTCCGAGGTGAACGACTTGCGGCGCGAGCGCGGGCTCTACGAGCACGATGCCGCGCGCGACGCTCAGATCGCCGAGCGCCTCGCGGAGATTCGGGCTCGTCATGAGCGACGCGGTGACCGGGCGCCCCTGCGCGCGTGCCGCGCGGGCGACAATGGCGAGCATCGCGTTGACGCTTCGATTGGCAGAGACGTCACCCCGCGACAGGAGCGTTGTGCGCCTCGCGAGCTCCGCGCGATACCACTCCGTCGCGAGCAGCGGCGCGACGACCACCGTGACGTCCGGGCGCAATCCCTCCACCGCCTGCGCGTACCAGGTGGGAAAGGAGTCGTTGTCGCCGCCGGTCACGAGCACCGCGTTCGGCGGAGCAGAGCTCAGGAGCTCTCGCGCGACGGCGGGCGCGATCGTGGCCTCGGGAAAGGCACGCCGGTCCGCGGCAGGCGCGTTGAGCACCAGCGGCAGTGCGGCGGTGAGAACGCCGATCGGAGTCCATTGGGCGCCGACGCGCCGCGCCAGCGCGACTGCGCCAATGCCGGCCCACGCGCCCCACACCCAGAAGCCGAGCACGAAGAAGTAATCGCGATCGCGCACCTCGTGCGGCGCACTCTCGGCGAGCACGCCCCAGCCGAACGATGCGCCCGCCTTGAAGTTCAAGTAGACGATGAGACCAGCGGTCGCACCTATGAAGAGCGCGACGAGCGCGCGCCAGCTCCGCGTGTGCAGCGTGCGATGCTGCAGGCTGCCGAATACCCCGAGCGCCGCGAAGATCACGGTGATCGGCGTGCGCCACCACGAGGGTGCGACTCCATTCGAGACACCGAGCGCGACCTGCCAGTCCGCGTACTCGAACCAGTTGGCGACCTGCGCCCACAGGGGCGCCTGGCGCGGCCACATGCCCGTCGCGCCGTACTGGCGGCGCCCGATCACGTCCCACAGCGCGCGGAGATTGGCAGGCGCGCCCTCGTTGAGCCACGGATCGAAGCGCGCGCGCACCACGAGCACGGCGAGCGCGGAGATCGCCAGGAGCGCGCAGAGGATGGTCGTCGCGGTCTCTCCGCGCGTCCGGCCGCCCGCGCGCGAAGTGGCGAGCGCCACCATCGCCAACGCACCCGCGCCGCTCGCCGTCACGGGCACGCTCGCGAGCCCGATCCCCGCAGCGAAGAGCACCACCGCCGCGAGACGCGCACCCGCGAGCCAATCGATCGATCCATCCTCGCGCTCCGATACAAGCAACACCGCGGCGGGCGCCGCCACCAGCGCGCTAAGATGCAGCGGCACCGCGAGCGCAATCGCGTACGCCGTCGCGATGCGCCAGCGCGCCTCGCCGGTTCGCCCCGCGCGCTCCGCGGCGAGCAGTGTCAGCATCACGAGCACGAGCACGCTCGAGTACACCTCGGTTTCCGTTGCGCTCGACCAGACGGTGAACATCCCGCCCGCGCACAGCGCACCCGCGAGCGCCATCGCTCTCGAGCCCGTCGCGCGCGCGATGAACGCCGCGAGCGTGCCACCCGCCGCCGCCGTACAGACCGCCGAGAAGAGATTGGTCGCCAGCGCCGTTCCGGCGAATGGGAGCGCGAGCGTCCACACGCGCGCGAGCATCACGTACAGCGGCGTTCCCGGCTGGTGCGGAATGCCAAACGTGTGCACCGCGGCGATGAACTCTCCCGCGTCCCACATCGTCAGACCAGGTGCCAGCGTTGCGACGTAGGCGGCGAACAGAATCGAAGCCGCGCCGAGCGATACCTTCGTCGTGGAGGTCAGCCGGGGATCTGAAGCAGCGGATGCTCCGATGTGGCGCGTGGCTTCCCTCCAGCAATGATGTCGCGCAGCTGCACCGCGCTGAGGCCGCGAGTGAGCCGCCCGTCCTCCGCCACGGAGATCTGCGCCGTCTCCTCACTCACGACGATCACGAGCGCGTCGCTCTCCTCCGAGAGCCCGAGGGCAGCGCGATGGCGCGTGCCGAGTGTGCGGTCGATGTTCTGGGCCTGCGAGAGCGGAAGGATGCACCCTGCCCCGACGATCGTGTCGCCGCGAATGATCACGGCACCGTCGTGCAGCGGCGAGTACGGCGTGAAGATCGTCGCCAGCAGATCCGCGCTCACCTTCGCCTGCATCTCCTTTCCGCTCTGCACGAAGTCGCCGAGCGCGATCTCGCGCTCCAGCGCGATGATGCAGCCGATCCCGGAGCGACTGAGCCGCTCCACCGCATCCGCCACCTCTTCGGCGACCTCGCTCACTTCCATGCGGCGAAAGAAGCGCGTCACTCGCGACTGTCCGAGATGCGCGAGCGCCGCGCGCAGCTCCGGCTGGAAGATCACGAGCGCCGCGAAGGCGCCGTAGGTGAAGACGATGCCGAGGAGATAGGTGATCATCGTGAACTTGAACACCCACGCGAGCGCGTAGGTGAGCACGAGCACCACGATCCCGATGAGCATCTGCACGGCGCGCGTGCCGTGCAGCAGCAGCAGCAAGCGATACACGCCGTACGCGACGACGACGATCTCGATCGCGTCGCGCCAGCCGAAGGTGAGAAAGCGAAGCTGTTCGAACATCGTTACGCGAGTCCCTCACCCAGAATGCTCCACGCCATGTCGAGCGCGCGGCGCGCATGGTCGACATCGTGCACGCGAAAGATGCGCGCTCCGCCGGCAAATGCGAGCACGTTGGCGGCGATCGTTCCATCGATGCGGTCCTCGAGCGACCTCGCCCCGCTCTTCTCTCCGATGAACCGCTTGCGCGACACGCCCACCGCCACCGGCAATCCCAGCTCGGCGAAGCGCGCGAGCTCGCGCAAAACCGCGAGCGAGTGCTCGCTCCGCTTCGCAAAGCCCACGCCGGGATCGATCGCGATGCGCTCGCGCGCCACCCCCGCCGCGCGCGCCCACTCCACCCGCGCGCCGAGCTCCGCGATGATCTCGCCCACGACGTCGTCGCCGTAGCCCGCTTCCGCGTACGTGGCCATCGTCTCCACGGTGCCGCGCGAATGCATGAGGATCACGCCGGCGTTTGCCGCCGCGCAGACCTCCGCCATGGCGGGGTCCAGGCGAAAGCCGGAGACATCGTTGATCACTTCGGCGCCGTGCGCCAGCGACTCGCGCGCCACCTCGCTCTTGACGGTGTCCACGGACAACGGAATGTCGGGGTCGCTCTCGCGCAGTGCATCGAGCACGGGGATGACGCGCTGCAGCTCCTCGTCCACACTCACCGCCGTCGCGCCCTGCGGTCGCGTGGACTCGCCGCCCACGTCGAGCATGTCCGCGCCCTGCGCGATCAGCATCCGTCCGTGTGCGGCGGCGGCCGAGGGGGAAAAAAACTTACCCCCGTCGCTGAAGCTGTCGGGGGTAACGTTGATGATCCCCATGATCAGGGGTCGATCCAATTGCAGCGCGCGAGTCGCGAGCCGCCACTCGGCTGCGCTCACGCGCGCGTGAGCCGTACGGCGGAGGTCACGCCGGCGCGACCTCCGGTCCACCCAGGAGCCCCGGACGCGCGGGCTTCGGCTGCACGACGACGCCTGGTGCGATCGGTACCGGCACCGCCGGCGGCGTCCCGCTCTTGCGCGGCGGCAGCGTCTGTCCGGTCACGAGCATCGCCGCATCTTCCGCGGTGAGCGTCTCGCGCTCCAGCAGCGCTTCGGCCATGCGCTCGAGCAGGTCGCGGTTGTCGATCAGCGTCTGCTTCGCACGGCCGTACGAGTCGTTGAGCAGGCGCGTGACTTCGGCATCCACCAGCTGCGCCGTGCGCTCCGACACTTCACGATGCCGCGTCAGCTCGCGGCCCAGGAAAACCTCCTGCTCGTTGTCGCCAACGAGCACGGGCCCGATCGCGTCCGACAATCCCCACTGCGACACGTAGCGCCGCGCGAGCGACGTCGCCTTCTGGATGTCGTTCGACGCGCCCGTCGTCACCTTGTCGCGGCCGAACACCAGCTCTTCCGCAACGCGGCCGCCGTACGTCATCACGAGCATCGCCTCGAGCTGCTGGCGCGTGATCGAGTAGCGATCCTCCACCGGCAGCGTGAACGCGAGACCGAGCGCACGGCCGCGCGGCACGATCGTCACCTTGTGCAGCGGATCGCAGCCAGGCGTCTTGATCGCGCACACCGCGTGTCCCGCCTCGTGGTACGCCGTGTTCCGCTTCTCGGCGTCCTTCATCACCATCGACTTGCGCTCGGCGCCGAGCATGACCTTGTCCTTCGCCTCTTCGAGATCGGCGAGATAAACCTTGTCGGCGCTGCGGCGCGCGGCGAGCAGTGCGGCCTCATTGACGAGATTCGCGAGATCGGCACCGGACATTCCCGGCGTGCCGCGCGCGATCACCGTCACCTCGACGTCATCGGCAACGGGCACCTTGCGCAGATGCACGCGCAGGATCTCTTCGCGGCCGCGGAGGTCGGGAAGGTCGACCACGACCTGGCGATCGAAGCGGCCGGGACGCAGCAGTGCGGGATCGAGCACATCGGGACGATTCGTCGCCGCGATGAGGATCACGCCTTCGTTGGACTCGAAGCCGTCCATCTCGACGAGCAGCTGATTGAGCGTCTGCTCGCGCTCATCGTGACCGCCGCCGA
>JAQBQC010000379.1 GCA_028287205.1 Gemmatimonadota bacterium | reverse complement strand
CCAAGAAGTTCTCCACGTGGATCTACACGATCGCGTCGAATCTCGCCAAGAACGAGCTCCGCAACCGGTCGCGCAATCCGCTGGTCTTCTTCCAGACCATTCGCAAGAACTGGCAGGACGACGACCGTCCGCTCCAGTTCGAGGATGCGAACTCGCGCCCCGATGACCTCTATCGGCGCCGGCATCTGCGCTCGCTCGTCGAGGCCTCCGTCGCCCGGCTCCCCGAGCATCATCGCCAGGTCTTCATCCTGCGCGAGCTCGAAGGGAAGTCGTACGAGGAGATCGCGGAGATCACGAACTGCAACCAGGGAACGGTCAAGTCGCGGCTCAACCGCGCCCGGAATGCGTTCGCGCAGATCATCGAGCCAGGATTGCGCTAAGGGGCAGAAACTGCTGGCGGGGGCGTGATCCCGCACACATCATTCGGAACCCGTCAAAGGCTGGTGGGTACAGTGTTCGGCCTCACCGAAGTGATGTAGCCCGAATGGATTGCCTCGAATTTCGTAATCAGTACCTCGCCTTTGTCGACCAGACGCTTCCGCAGGCGGAGCAATCCGCCGCGGATCTGCATCTGGCGTCATGTAGCATGTGTGCACGCCACGATCTGGCGATGCGGCGTGGCCTGCTGGTGTTGCGAAATCTTCCCTCCGTCGAGCCTTCGTCGGACTTCTACGACCGGCTCACCACGACGCTGCACAAGATGGAGCGCGCCGATGCCCGCGCGTCGCGTTATCGCGGCCCCGGTTTGGGCTCGTTCGCGGCTGCAGCGGCTGGAGTGGTCGGCATTGGCTTCATGGCGGCGGTGGCCTTCAACTGGACCGCGCAGGCCCGCAACCTCGCGCTCGCACCCGTAGTGGCCCGCTCGCCCGCGGTCGCGCCCTACCCCGTCACCAACTCGAGCTTCGTTGCGAGCGCAAGCGCCGGCCTTCCGATCTGGCCTGCGGCGATGCTCGTGGACCAGGCGCCCGTGCGCTTCGCCAGCGAAGAGCTGCTCGGGCGGTAGCGGTCAGGGCGTGGGCCGGCGCCGCGCCCCGCCAGCGATCGATCCCATGATCTCCGGCATGTGCGCGCCCACGAAATTGATGTTCCCCATCACGGCCGGCGGCACCTTTGTCTGGTCCAGCTTGCCCAGCGCCTTGAGCTGATAGCCCTTCATCGCCTGCTGAAGCGCGATCGACGTCAGTAGAAAGTCCTTGCCACTGATCCCCGCCTGCCGCAGCGCCGCGCGCATCTGGGGCTCGCCCTCGAATCTCTTCCCCGCCTCATCCACCGTCTTGGGTGGCGTGGCCGCCTTCATCCGCTCCTCGATCTCGGGATTGGTCGTGTGGAGCGAGTCCAGGGCGCGCTTCGCCTGCGTCCACTGACGCAGCCCCTGCGCCGTGAGCTGATACTTGTCGATCTCGCGGATCGCCGTGTCGTGCGTCGCGGGGACGGGCTGTAGCCCCAGCTGCGCGCCGCCATTGGGCGATGACGCGGCGGAAGTGGTCTGTGCGCCCTTCGCCGGCTGCGGAGGCTTGTCCTGATAGCATGCGAGTGCGAACCCCGCGGTGACCAACGCACCGAATGTGGCGAGGCGGCGAGCGGCGGATGAGTGCTGCAGCGGGAGCTCGGCGATGAAGAGAGAGAGCCGGAGCGGAATGCTCCGGCGCCATGCGAGATGCGATCCGAGAATAGCACGCGTGACTAGTGGTGGCAACCGAGCGAGCCCACGGCTCGTGACGCGCCGCCGCACACCGCGGACACTATATTCACGAGATGCCTGCGCTCCTCGAACGCGCCTTCCGGAAGTCGCTTCAGCGCGGCGAATTCGAGCGCGTCTACTATTTCCACGGCGACGACGACTTCCTCAAGGAGCAGTCGGTGCGTGAGCTCGTGGCCGCTGCCGTGGATCCCTCCACGCGCGACTTCAATCTCGACATCCGCGCTGCCGCCGAGCTCGATGCGGAAACGCTCGGCAGCCTCGTGGGCACTCCGCCGATGATGGCGGAGCGGCGCGTAGTCGTCGTGCGCGATGTTGCGGCACTGCGAAAGGACGCGCGCGTCGCGCTGGACCGCTACCTGAAGGAGCCGGCGCCCGACGTGATGC
Source organism: Gemmatimonadota bacterium (assembly GCA_028287205.1). Lineage (GTDB taxonomy): Bacteria > Gemmatimonadota > Gemmatimonadetes > Gemmatimonadales > Gemmatimonadaceae > FEN-1250. The sequence continues at coordinate 2,260 of JAQBQC010000379.1, read as the reverse complement.
TCATTCTCGTGGCGCCAGCTGGTGAGAAGGCGAAGGTCGACAAGACGCTCGAGGCGCGCGCGGCGACCGTCGAGTTCGCGCCACTCACCGGCGATCGTGTGCCACGCTGGATCACGCATCACGTCGAGACGGTGCTCGGAGCGACGATCACCCCCGAGGCGGCAGAGCTGCTGCAGCAGGCGACGGGGAACGAGCTCGGGGCACTCGCGGCGGAGCTCGACAAGCTCGCGAGCTACGCTGGCGGCGGCACCATCGACGAGGCCGCGGTCGGCGACGTGGTGGGCGTGCGTCGCGGCGAGACGCTCGGCGATTTTCTCGATCGCATCGCTGCGCGTGATGCGGCAGGGGCGCTCGCGCTGCTGCCGCACATCCTCGCCCAGCCGAAGACGAGTGCCGTCTCGATTGTGATGGCGTTGACGACGCAGATGCTCGCGATCGGATGGGGGATCACGCGCAGCCGCGCCGATTACTTCGAGCTGCTCAAGAGCGGGAAGGCGTTCCCGATGCGGCCGTGGGGCGAGGCGGCGCGCGCGTGGAGTGCGGCCGAGCGTCATTGGGACGACGCCGCGATCGACGCATCGCTCGACGCGCTGCTCGCCGCCGACATCGCGCTCAAGGAAACGCGGCTCTCCTCCGACACGCAGCTGCTCACGAATCTCGTGCTCGCGCTCTGCGGCGCCCGACGCTCCACGGATGCCGCGCGCCTTCTTCTCTCCGCCGTTCCGGCGTGACGCATCACCTTCGCACACCGCTCATGACTCGATATCTCGCTCCGTTGGCCGCGCTGCTACTGTGCGCCGCTCCCCTCGCTGCGCAGGCAGCTCCGCCACTCGACACGACGGCGACTGCCGAAACCACCGACACCATCTTCGTGCGCGCGCAGCGCATGGCGGCGGAAGGGCAGGGCGACGCGGCGCGCGCACTCGTGCAGCACGAGATCGACATCGCATCCGCGGGCTCACCGCGGTACGTCGATGCGCTGTACTGGCGCGCGGTGGTGGCCGCGACGGCGGCGGACGCCGAGCGGGATCTGCGGCGCATTATCATCGAGTTCCCGCTCTCGCCCCGCAACGAGGACGCGCTTCTGCGCCTCGCGCAGCTGGAGATGACGCGAGGCGAGAATGACCAGGCACTCGCGCACCTGCAGCGGCTCGTGATCGATCACCCCACGAGCCCGTCTCGCTCGCGCGCATCGTTCTGGATGGCGCGCGTGTACTTCGACAAGAACCAGACGCCCGCCGCATGCCGGAGCCTCGCCGACGCCGCGCACAACACCTCGCCGGCCCAGGTGGAGCAGCGCAATCAGATCGACTTCTGGATGCAGCGTTGCCACGGATCGGACACGTCGGCGGTTGCTTCGACGATGAATGACAGTGCGCCATCGTCATCGGCACCGACCAGCAGCGCAACGGTGTCAACGGCCGCGCCGTCTGCCTCACCCGCAGCACCGGCCGCCTCGACTACGACCACGCGTACCACGACCACCGTGAAGTCGACGACGACATCGCGCGCGCCAAGCAGCAGTGGACGATACACCGTGCAGGTAGGCGCGTATCCCACGCGCGCGTCGGCCGAATCGCACCGCAAGGGTCTCGTTGCGCGCGGGGTCGATGCGCGCGTGGTTGGCTCCGCGAAACCGTACCGTGTGCGTGTCGGCTACTACGACACGCGCGCGCAGGCGGAGGCGGCCGCGCAGCGGCTCAAGGCGAAGCAGATCTCCGTGTACGTGACGGAGGCCGAGCCGCGGTGAGCCGTGAAACGCCGCTGATGGAGCATTGGCGCGAGATGAAGTCGCGCAATCCCGGCGCGATCCTGCTCTACCGGCTCGGCGAGTTCTACGAGACGTTCTACGAGGACGCGGAGATCGCGTCGCGTGTGCTCGGACTCACGCTCACCTCGCGCAACAACGGCGCCGCCGCGGACGTGCCGCTCGCCGGCGTGCCCGCGAAGGCGATGAGCGGATACCTGCGGCAGCTCGTGTCGCAGGGATATCGCGTGGCCATCTGCGAGCAGATGGAGGACGCAAAGAACGCGAAGGGCAGCACGGTACGTCGCGAAGTGGTGGAGACGATCACGCCCGGCGCCGCCTTCGCGGACGACCTGCTCGACCACGCGCGCAACAACTTTCTGTGCGCACTGTACGTGGTGGGCGAGCAGGCCGGCATCGCCGCGGCCGATCTCTCCACCGGCGAGCTTCGCCTCATCGTATGCGAAGTCGGCGATCTCGAGCCGTTCCTCGCGCGTCTCGCGCCGAGCGAGA
>JAQBQC010000362.1 GCA_028287205.1 Gemmatimonadota bacterium | reverse complement strand
CTCGCCCCGATTCCGCACGACTGACGCCCGTTCGCCGCCGCCGATAACTTTGCGGGATGTCCCGCATCGCAGTGCTCGCGCGTACCGTCGTCGATCAGATCGCCGCGGGTGAGGTTGTCGAACGGCCCGCGTCCGTCGTCAAGGAGCTCGTCGAAAACTCACTCGACGCGGGCGCAACGACCATCGACATCGCGATCGATGATGGCGGTCGTGCTCGCATACGCGTCGCCGACGACGGCACCGGAATGGAGCGCGACGACGCCGTGCTCGCCCTCGAGCGCCACGCGACATCGAAGATTCACGCCGCGGATGATCTCGTTGGCGTGAACAGCTTCGGCTTTCGCGGCGAGGCGCTTCCGGCGATCGCCTCCGTCTCGGAGCTCGAGGTCGAGACGGCGCCCGCCGACGGCGCAGGTACGATCATCCTCGTGATCGGCGGCGAGATGGGCGAGGTGCGCGATGCGGCGCGGCGCCGCGGCACCACGATCACCGTGTCGCGCCTCTTCTTCAACGCGCCCGCGCGCCAGCCTTTCCTTCGCTCCGCGCGCTCCGAATGGCGCGGCATCAGCGAAGTGGTGACCGCGCTCGCGCTCACACGGCGCGATGTGCGGCTCTCCGTGGTGCACGATGGCAAGCAGGTCGTGTCGCTGCCGCCCGCGCCGTCCCTGCAAAGCCGGCTCGCGGGGCTGTGGGGCGCGCCCTTCGCCGAGCGTCTCGTGCGCATGGACGATGTGCAGGGCGCGATTCACGTGTCGGGACTCATCGAGCGCCCCGCCGACGTCGGGACCGGCGGCCGCCGCCTCTTTCTCACCGTGAACGGGCGAGCGATCCGCGATCACGGCATCGTGCGCGCCGCCGAGCAGGCGTATCGCTCGACGATCCCGGCAGGTGCGCGTCCGACGCTCTGTCTCGATGTCGTGGTCCCCGCGGATCTCGTCGACGTGAACGTGCATCCGATGAAGGCCGAGGTGCGCTTCCGCGATCGATGGGTCGTGGAGCGCGCTGTAGAGCATGCCGTACGTCATGCCCTCGGCGGCAGCGCGAGTGCCGCGAGTGTGGGGCCGCGCTCGTGGCCCTATCCGACGGCGTTCGCCCCGCCGTCGCCCGTGGACGTGGAAGTGCTGTCGCCGCCGGCGCCGGTCGAGGAAGGACTCCTCGCCCCGCAGTCGAGCGACTTCGTCTCCGCCGCCGACAGCTCCTTCGCCACGCCGTCGCCAGAAGTGCCCCCGCTCGTGCAGCTCGCTCGCACGTATCTCATGTTCGAGGGCGAGGGCGGCGTCGTGCTCATCGATCAGCACTCGGCGCACGAGCGCGTGCTCTACGAGCGTTTCATGCGCACGCTCGAGCAGGGAGAGTCGCCGTCGCAACGCCTGCTCTTTCCGATCACGCTGCACCTCGGGCCGGCGGAGGGTGAGGCGTTCGAGGCGCATCAGGAGCTGTTCGCCAAGCTCGGCTTCGAGATCGAAGGGTTCGGAGGGCACACGCTCATCGTGAGCAGCGTGCCGATGCCGCACCCCCGCTTCGACGCGCCCCGTTGCCTGCGCGAGACGCTCGACGCGCTGAGCGGCGATCGCACGGCTGGTGCGGCGACTCGCCACGAGCGGCTCGCGGCGACGCTCGCGTGCAAGGCGGCGATCAAGGCGGGCGATCTGCTCTCGCCGGGCGAGATGCGCGCGCTGTTCATCGCGCTCGCCGCTACGACGCTTCCCGCGCATGATGTGCATGGCCGGAGCACGATCGTGCAGCTCCAATGGGATGAGATCGAGCGCCGATTTGGCCGACGCTGAGGAGCTGCGCATCATCTGCGGGCCCACGGGCGCCGGGAAATCGGCCCTCGCGCTGGCGCTCGCGCGCACCAATCGTGTCACGATCATCAGCGCGGACTCGCGTCAGGTGTATCGCCAGTTCGACATCGGCACCGCCAAGCCGACTCGCGCCGAACAGCGCGCCGTGCCGCACTGCGGCATCGATGTCGTGGAGCCGGCGGAGCGGTATTCGGCGGCGCGTTGGGCAGAGTCCGCGCGGCGCTGGATCGATGAAGCGCGTGCCGCGGGACGCACGCCGCTCGTCGTCGGCGGTGCGGGACTCTATCTGCGCGCGCTCACGGAGCCACTCTTCGATGAGCCGCCGCTCGATCCCGCGCGCCGCGCGGCGCTCGATGCGCTCCTCGAATCCTTCTCCGTGGCCGATCTCCGCCGCTGGTGCGAGCGCCTGGATCCCGCGCGCGCACATCTCGGCCGCACGCAGCTCCTTCGCGCGATCTCCGTCGCGGTCCTCTCCGGCGCGCCGATCTCCGCGTGGCACGCGCGCACGCCCCGCGCGCCCGGACTCGCGGCGCGGTATCTTGTGGTGGATCCCGGCCTGAAGCTGTCCGCGCGCCTGGACGAGCGGCTGAACGCGATGCTCGACATGGGTTGGGAGCGTGAGGTCGAGACGCTGGTGCACGCGGTGCCTGCGAAGGCGCCGGCATGGAACGGCACGGGCTATCGCTGGATTCGCTCCGCCGTGATGAAGGAATGTTCACGCGAAGATGCGCTCGCACGCGTGCGCATCGATACGCGCCAGTACGCCAAGCGGCAGCGCACGTGGTTTCGACACCAGCTGCCGCCGGCGCGCGTGACACCGCTCGATCCGGGAACGCCGGATG
>JAQBQC010000346.1 GCA_028287205.1 Gemmatimonadota bacterium | reverse complement strand
AAGCAGGATTATGGCACGACGTTCGCGACCCAACGGTTTCAAGGCCTCGGACTGCTGATCGTGGGTGTCCTATCGTCGCTGACGATCATCGTGGCAATCATTGGTGTGCCCGTCGCGATCTTCGGATGGTGGTTCTGGCGCAAAGGGGTGAGAAATGTGGCGATCGTAGAAGCCGCGTACGCCGAGTATCTCGTCTCTATTCGACCCGCGGCTGCACCGCTGGCGTCGTAGGCGTCATCGGGGGTTGGCGTATCGACGGTCACCGATCAGACTTCGCCGTTGTCGGCGGAGGCGTGTGTCCTGAAGACCGCGAAGGATGAGAGCAAGCTCCGATAGTGGTCGGCGCGATCCCGTCGTGCCAGCGTGCGATCTGCTGTCGATTCCCGCGGCCGAGCGTGCGGCGCACATCGGCCTTGCGCGGTCGCTGCTGTTTCGCGAGGCCATCGTCGCGCCTTCTCAGGAAGTCCCTGCAGTGCGCGACCTCGGCGAGGAGCGAGCGTGACGTCCACCCAATTGCAATCTCTCCTCACGTGCCCGCAATGCAGTCATGCGGAGCTGTTGACGATGCCGATGGACGCGTGCGTGTTTTTTCACGAGTGCGCCAACTGCAAGGTGTTGCTCCGGCCGCAGTCGGGCGACTGCTGCGTGTTCTGCTCGTATGGCAGCGTGTCGTGCCCGCCCAGGCAGCAAGGCGACCCTTCCTGCTGCAGCGATGATCGCTCGAGCGTTCACTCATCAACCTCGGCGAACATAGCCACATGACCACGGTCCAGAGAGACGTCGGGCGGTTCGCGGGAGGAGCGGGAGTGATCGCCGCCACCTGCGCCGCGCTGTGCTGCGCCGGCGCACCGATCATCGTCAGCATCCTCGCGGCGACGGGGCTGAGCTTCCTTCGGAACGACGCGATTCTCCTTCCGATCATCGGCATCGCGCTCGGCGTTGCGCTCTGGGGTTTCTGGATTCGTCGCAGAATCCACCGGGCGTCCGGCCCGTTCATTCTCGGCATCGTCGGTTCGGTCGCGCTCGTTGCGGGGGTAGTGTTCTTGCACGGAATGTCAGCCAAAGTATTCATCGGAGCGGCGACGATCGCGCTGTTCGCGGCCACCATCTGGAATGCGCGACTGCCCAACGCGTGCGACGTGCCGCTCGCTTCGATCAGCTAGCGGCCGGACGATTTCTTTCGCGCAGCTCATCGCCTCGAGCGCGTGATGCAGGGCGCACCGCAAGCGATGCGAGCCGCGTGCAGCATTGCCCAATCATTCCATCGATGTGGAGCGTCCGCGCGTAGATGTGGCGGAAGGTTTCCGCATCTGATTGCCGGCTCGCTTCGCCCATTCCGCACGATAGGAGCTTCACCATGCAACACACAGCACTCACCACGCCGAAAGGCGCACTGACCTCAATCGCGACACTTTGCGTGACGCTGCTCACGCTCGCGGGATGCTCGAAACGCGACGGCTCGCCGCCCGCCCAGGACTCCGCCGCATCCACGAGCGCGTCGGCCAAACCATCCGCGTCGGATTCGGCGCCGGCGAGCCCGTCTGACATCACGCCCGTTCGTGGAAAGCTGGCCGTCATGAGCGACAGCGCGCTCACGATATCCACGGCCACCGGAGATGTGCACGTCATCGTCGCCGGTCCGCTGCACGTGTTCGCCAGGGTGCCCGCAAAACTGTCGAGCGTGAAGCCGAGCTCGTTCGTTGGCGTGACCTCCGTGGCGCAGCTGGACGGCAGTCAGCGCGCGACGGAGATCCACCTTTTCCCGGAGGAGCTGCGAGGCACGGGGGAGGGGAGCTACCTCATGACGCCGCAACCCGGCAGCGACAGCAGCCACCGCAGCACGATGACGAATGGCACCGTCTCCGCGAATCCCAAGGCAGGCGACGCACCGCGCATGACGAACGGCACCATCGCGAGCCAGGGCACCGGCACGCTCACGGTACAGTACCGCGGCGGGTCGCAGACGATCGCGATTCCAACCGGTGTGTCGGTTACGGAGATCGCGCCGGCGACCACCAAGCTGACGCCGGGAGCGAGGGTGATCGTGATCGCGACGAAGCAGGCGGACGGCACCTTGAAAGCGTCGAGCGTGCTCGTCGCCGACTCCTCGGCACGTGCGAAATAAGAACAGGGCGATGGGCTTAATTGCAGCGAGCCAAATACTTACGATGATCCTCTCATGTAGTTTCGCAAGTCGACCGCCGCTCTCGGCGCCCTCGATCGGGGTCGCAACCCTCGCGCGGGTCACGACGAAGTCTGGGGTACGCCCCAGCCAACTCCCCGAATTCCTGGCGATGGCCCGCGCGAACCGCTAACGTATCGCACAGTACCGATACGCAATTCCGAGGTGGCGATCCGTCTCACGCGCGCGGGCTTCAGCTGCCCGCTACGGCGTGCGAGCATTTAGGTCGCGCGCCTTCAGATGGGATCTCCTCGGAGGTAGCGCGTGCAAGCTCGCGAAAAGATCGATTCTCTCGCCCTCCTGTCGGGCATGCGGCGAGTGTTCGCGGAGAGTCAGGACTACGAGTCCACGCTCTCCGCGATCGCGCACCTCGTTCTCCCGTACCTGGGAAGCTGGTGCGCCGTGGATGTGTGCGAGGAAGACGGGACCATGCGTCGTCTCGCAGTCATTCACCCTGACCCCGCCAAAGCGCACCTCGCTCAGGCACTCGAGAAGGGCTGGCCGCCCGAGGTCGATGATCCGGTCGGCGCGCCTGCGGTCATGCGCACGCGCCGGACGGTTTCCATTCCTCGGGTGACGGACGAATTGCTCCGTGAGGTGGCGCGCACTCCCGAAAATCTTCGCGCGCTCCTGGCCATCGGCATTGGCTCCGTTATCACCGTGCCGCTCATGGCGCGCAATTCCGTGTTGGGCGCGATCACATTCGTCAGCGACGCGACGAGGCACCACTACAATGCCAACGACGTCGTATTGGCGGAGGGTCTCGCTGGAATCGCCTCGCTCGCACTCGACAATGCCCGACTCTATCGGGACGCCATCGGACGGGCGAAGGAAGATTCCGCGAGTCAGGCCAAGGCGGACTTCCTTTCGACAATGAGTCACGAGATCCGAACACCTCTCAACGCGATACTCGGGTACGCCGAGCTTCTGGACCTGGGTCTCGCGGGTAGCCTGAATGCCAAACAGCGGGAGTTCGTCAGCAGGCTGAGACTCAGCGGAACGCATCTCGCCGAGCTGGTGAACGACGTCCTCGACCTCGCAAAGGCCGACGCGGGAAAGCTCTTGATGGATGGCGAGATGACGAGCACGACATCCGCCGTCGCAACCGCGATCGCCGCCACGCAACCGAGCGCCGACGTGGCGAAGGTGCGCATCGTGGACGCCAGCGCCAGCTGTTCAGGCGAGCACGATGGGGTACCCTACGTAGGCGATGAAAGACGCGTACGGCAGATCATCATCAATCTGCTCGCGAACGCGCTGAAATTCACTCCACCCGGCGGCACGGTAACACTGTCGTGTGGAACAGTTGCCGAGAGTCCAATCGGTACGGAACTAATGGGGATCGGACCGTGGACATTCGTTCGCGTGGCGGACACCGGGCCGGGAGTGGAAGCGGATCGACAGATCGCCATCTTCGAGCCGTTCGTGCAAGGCGAGGGAGGGCTCACGCGAACCAAGGGCGGAACCGGTTTGGGGCTGACGATCAGCCGGCGGCTCGCGCGCTTAATGGGCGGAGACCTGACACTCGAATCACACTCTCGATCGCCTCGTGGCACCACGGGCGCAGCGTTCACACTATGGATGCCGAGCACGAGGGAGGCGCGAGAAGATCCGATGAGTGGCGTGGCGGAGATCGCGGGTCCTCGAATCGCGTTGGCGCTGGAATCCGGCAGTGATTACCGCGTATTCGGACTCGCCGAGATCGGTCGACACATCCGCGGACATGTCGAGGATGTGTTGAGGGGTATCGCGGCGCGTCTGCGAACCGACCCGGCATTTCCGTCGGCCGAGAGTCGCTCCGCCGCGGAGGTCGAGAACCATCAGCTTGCATTCCTCGTCGACGTCGTGCAGTCGCTTGTCGTGATCGACGAGACCGGCGGCGTCGACTCGGACCTTTATCGCCACGGGAGCGAGATTCAGCGGCTCGTCTCCGCGCTCCATGGAGCGATGCGCCACAAGCAAGGGTGGACGCTGGAGCAGCTTGCTCGCGAGTCCGTCATCGTGAACGAGCAGCTTGCCGCACTCATTCATCGCCACGTTCCCGACGGTATGGGCGACGTCTCGATGGCGCTCGCTGTGATCGAGCATCTCGTCGAACAATCACGCGTAGCCGGCGCGCAGGCCTTCCGGCGTGCGGAACGAATCAGCGTCGCAAAGTCGGCGTAGCTACTGCACGCCCGCCTTCTTCGCCTCCACGCGCTGCCACATCCCCCAGAAATAATTCGCGCTCCGGAACAGGTGCTTGTCCACGAGCTCCGGGCCGGCAACTCCCGTCTCGGCTCCGTTCCCATCGCGATATCCATTCGACGGCGCGTTTCGTAGATCCCGCACGAAGTCCCACATCATACCGTAGTGCGCCACGCCCTCGGTGTTGTAGTCCCACGATTTCGTCCCCGAGCTGCTCTTCGGGATCGAATCGCCGTACACGACCCGCGGATGCCCGTTGATGTTTCCGCCCGGCATCGGTCCTTTGACCAGTCCATTCAGATCGGTGCCGAAGCCCACCGCGCCATTCTCGTACGGCCCCTTCGTGGGGTTCATGTAGCCCATGTCGAGAATCGCCTGCTGATAATTTCGGGCGAATGTGGTGGAGTGCACACCGTCGGAGCCGAGCCCAAACATTCCGTGCAGCTTGCTGATTCGGGTGAGTTGCGCCGGCGTACGACTGTTCTCGGCGTCCGACCCCTCGCCGAATCCGCGTATGCCGGTGTGCCCCGAAATGACGGGGTAGCCGAACGTCTCGGCGATGTCGAGGACTGCGTCCGCAGTCTTCTGGCCCATGTGGTCGATGTCGATCAGCATTCCCTTCTTCATCATCGTCTTGATTGCGAAGGCGCCGAGCGGTGTGAGTGAGCGCGCGTTGCGCATGCCGCGGCTCTTGGCGGGCTGCCCCGGTGGCTGTACGGCCGGAGGGCACACCGGCGGCGGTCCGGACACGCGCAGAGGATCCAGTCCGAGCTTCACGAAGGCGCCCACCGCGCGCAGCACATCGTGTCCCTCAGCGTACGCATGCGTGATGTTGTCCTGCACGTTGGCGCACTCGATGGTCCAGTAGTAGCCGGCCTCGCGGAGGTTCGCGTAGTTGAAGTCGTTCTTGTAGATCGCGGTGCCGCCGAACACGTTGTCCATGATGTGAACCGGAATGACGTAGCGTACGCCACTCGCATACAGTCGCTGCATCTCGTTGGACACGAGCAGCTGCTGCGCGGGCTCGGGCAGCATCGGGAACCGCATCTTGTTGAAGTTGCCGATGTTGTCGACTTCCATGCCCAGTACCACCGCGATCCTGTTCGTCTTGACGATGCGCTTGATGTCCGCGGCGTTGAGCGCGACTTCCATGAAATCGGGGTGGCGCGCCACGAACGACTTGATCTCGGCGAGCTGCAGATCGGCAGAGCCCCTGTCGTCGGTGGGCCCGTCGCCAGGTCCCGAGACCGCGTCGCCGAGCGTGGTGTTGTTCGTCGCGAGGGCAACCATCACTCGCAGTCCGCCATCGCGCGCGCGCTTGATCCACTCGTACCACATCTTCTGGTGCGTGAGGTCGTTCCACTTCGGCCACTGATCGAAATTCGGAAAGCCGTTTGCGGGACTGCCAGTCGTCAGCGCTCCGTTCGCGTCCTGAAACTCGTGAATGAGCACTTGGCGAAAGTTGTCGCCGCACGGGAAGTTCACGAGGTTCCAACCGCCGTGCGACGGCCTGTCTTCGCCGAGCGCCTGCGCCATCGATGTTGCGCGCACGTGATTCGCGCACGTGTTATCCGTGGGCAGCAGCGATCCTACATCGACGCCGCCGTGAATGAGCTTGCCCCCGAATGCGAGGTTGATCATCGGATGCGTGTGGAGGTCAACCCATCCCGAGAGCAGCTCCGCGACGTTCACGGTCGCGCTCGGAAATGACGTGCCGGGCGTGGAGGTCGGCCCAGGCTCGTAGTAGCTCGCCACCTTGAACTCCTGGCTCCCGACGGGAACGCCCGTCACCGTGAACGTCGTGTCACCGGTGACCTTGACGCCGCCATTGATCGAGCCGGGTCCGAGCACCACGTAGTACGACGCTGCGCTCACGGACTTCCACGCGAGCTTCACCTGCCCATCGCCGGTTTGCTCGGCGGTGAAGCCAGTGGGGTTCACGGGGATTACTTCGGTCGGTGTCGCACCCGCCGCAGGCGTGATCGCGTCCGGCATCGGAGCGCGCGTGGTGGATGGTGCGACGGCGACGGGTGCCGTGGCCGGTGAGATGGCGACGGGTGCCGATCCTGGCGCGATGGCAACGGGTGCCGATCCTGGCGCGAGCGGAATCGGCGCGGCCTGCACGATCCCCGCGGGTGCGCTTGGCGGAGCTGCAACCGGCCTGCCGACTGGCGCCGGACGCGCGGGCACTTCGCGAACCGGTGCACCTGTGCTCGACGCGATCGTGGTCGTCGTCGAAGCGATGCACGGTGCAGGATCGGACGAGCCCTGAGCGGCCGAGAGCGGGATCGCAACCGAAGACTGAAACGCAACTCCACGCACGCGCGATGCGTCGGGCAGCGAGCGCGCCGGGTATGTCGCCGTGATCGTCGCCGGGGCGCCGACCGTCGAGCCCTGACAGCCGCAGGCGGCCCATGTCGCGGGGCCGTCGTACTTGCCCGCGACGGTGCCGCCGCTCGCCGTCACCGCCATGTCGAAGTCGGCGAGCGACAGGAGCTGTCCCGAAGGATTGCGCGGCCACTCCTTGCCGCTCGCATCTCGCAGGTCGAGGCGAATGGGCGTGCATCCACCGATGGCAATCGCCTTCACTCCTGGTGCGATGGCGACCGTCCACGGCGGCGCGCTTCCCGATTGCACGGTGGTCGTCTTGATCGTTTCGCATCCGATGGGCACACCGCTGATGTTTTTTCCCTCCACCACGGGCACGGTCGTCGTCGACTGGAACGTCACACCCGGCACGCGTGCCTTGTCGGCGAGCGCCTTCGCGGGATAGCTCGCGGTGATCGTTGCGACTGTGCCGGTGGTGGCGGGGCAGGCGCATGCGGACCATGCGGCCGCACCATCGTACCGGCCCACGAGTGCGCCCGCGGGGGACACCGTCATGTCGAAGTCGGCGAGCGACACGCGCATGCCGGTCGGATTTCGAGGTGTGTCCTTCCCCGTGGCATCGAGAAGGGTGAGCCGGATCGGCGTGCATGCGCCCGTAATGAGCGGCGTGCTGCTCGGCTTGATCTCGACCGTCCATGGATTCTGCGCCGCTGCCGTTGGCGCGATCGTCAGCAGCATCCCGAGACTCACAGCAGCGAAGGCGATGCAGCGCGTGGCGTACGCGATGGGGTCGCGGCCTTTCCAAAGCGACATGTGCGTCTCGGCGATGGGAGATGATGGGGGAGCGATTGCGTAGCGCGACGATCGGAGTAGCATCCAGTCGAGCACGCTCGCACAGGGAGGAACGTGCGCTGCGGACGGAACGTCTCACGGGGGGTCGATTTATTAACCCAGGATAAACATCTGGCGCCTGCGCGTTCCGTGTGGTAGTATCACGCGCCGAACGCTCCCACCGGAGCACATCCTCACCTCGCCGGAGCTCACCCATGACCCGTTCGCGCTTCGCCGTACGCAGTCTCGTTGCGGGCGTCTGCACCGTACTCCTCATCAATGCTTGTACGGACTCCGGGAGCGTCACCGCTCCCTCCTCGGATGTGACGCCTCCGCCCTCCGCCGCACACGTGCCGGAGCTGAACAACGCGCGGCACGTCTTTCACACCAAGTCGTTCTATGCGAAGTCGAACGCGGCAAAGCCCAGCGGCAACACGGGCATTCTGTACCATGGTGGGAAAGTCATCGCGAGCCCCAGCATCACGAAGGTCGTCGCGATCTACTGGGCAACGGGACCGATCTACAGCGGGCAGGCGGCGGGAGTGGGAGCGGGGAGCGCGGATCCGACCCTCGTCGGATCATTTCTGCGAAGCCTCGGCGGATCGCCGTACTTCAACATCAACACGACGTACTACGACGGCGCGGGCGCACGAGTGCTCAATCAGGTCGGCTACACCAGCTACTGGAGCACGGGCGCAGACGCGGCCGCGCCATCGGCCAGCCCGACGGATGCGGACATGGTGAACCTGATTCAGCGTGGGATCACGCTCAACAAGATCGCGTATGATCCCAATACCGTGTACGCAATCTTCACGGGTAGTGGGATCAATCTTGGCGGCGGCTTTGGGTCGCAGTACTGCGCCTACCATACGCACGGCACCACGACCAGCGGCGTCGTGCTCTACGCAGCCATGCCGCGCAATCAGGACTACCCCAGTGGCTGCACGTCGCAGCTCGCATCACCGAACGCCGACGTCGCCGCGAACTCCGAGGTCAACACGCTCGCGCACGAGATCGAGGAGACCACCACCGATGCGATGGCGAACGCCTGGTACGATCGCCGCGGCTACGAGAACGCCGACAAGTGCGCGTGGACGTGGGGCACGACGCTGACGGCCCCGGGGGGAGGCACCTACAACATGCGCCTCGCGGACGGCAAGTACTATCTCGTGCAGCGCAACTGGGTGAACTCCGGGTCGGGCGGCTGCGCGATCGCATTCTGATGCCTGACGTACGAACCATGA
>JAQBQC010000332.1 GCA_028287205.1 Gemmatimonadota bacterium | reverse complement strand
GGATTCGGCGGATTCCACCAGGGCTTCACATAGCCGATGAAATACACGCCCACGAGGATCGGCGCAGCGATCGCTGCGGCGAGGAGGAGCGCCCCCCGCGTCGACGGCGACTCCGCTCCGCGCGAGGCGCGCAGCTGCGCGAGCCCCGCCCACGCGGCCCACGGTGCGAGCGCGAGCGCGAACACGAGCCCGCTCGCGCCGGTCAAGGGGAGCAGCACGAGACTCACAGCGCCGACGACGGACTGTCGCATGGTGGGCGCGTCGCGCTGTCGCGCGACGACGAGCATCAACGTGCAGATGAGCACCGCCGACGACACGAACTGGAACTGCCACGCCCACACGAGATTTTCCCAGTCTCCGAGGTGCAGCAGCGCGAGCGGAAAGAAGGCGTCCGTGGCCCGCGTGACCTCTCCGCGAAGGTACCGTGCGGTAAGCATCATGGCCGCGGCGAGCGCAGCCAGCGACAGCACGTTGAGCACCATCCCCGCGCGGAAATCGTGCGTCGCGCCGAGCACGCCGAGCAGAATGAGTTTTGGCAGGGGCACCCGGTGCTCGTTGTTCTGCGCCCAGAGCCACGACGCGAGATTCGACTCGTGTCCCGTCATCGGCGGCACCATCAACAAGTCTTCCGCGAGTGGGATGTTGCGACCGTAGCGGACGATGCACGCGAGCGCGATGGCGACCATGAGCGCCCATGTGCTCCAGACGAACGCGCGTGCAACGCGATCGGAGGAGGCGAGAGCGCCAGCGGGACGCGCGACGGCATCGGCGGAGGCGGCAGGCGCCGCGCTCACGGAGCTCTCTCGGCGCCGTTGCCCGCAACGGTAGCCGCGTTTGGAGCGAGGCGTTCCGCGCGGAGCCAGGTGGTGCTCTCGCCCCGCCCTACCTCGAGGGCGGCGTACGCGCCGCCGCCCATGGTGGCGCGACGCCAGAGTCTGCGCAATACGCGCCAGTATCCGCCACCCACGCGCATCAACCGAAACGACGACGAGCCCATGTCCGGTGCGCGATTGATCCACGAGATGGGCACCTCGGCCACGCGATATCCCATGATGAGCGGCTGCAGTCCCGTCTCCGCGTTAACCGCGAAGCCGGGCTCCGTGAGTATGAGCCGTTCGACGACTTCGCGGCGGATCAGCTTGAGGTTGTTCGTGAGATCGCGAAAGCGGCGGCGCAGCACCAGCTGCGCAATCGTGTGAAAGCTGCGGTTCGCAATGACCTTCTGAAATGGATAGTTGAGCAGCACGCTGTGCCGGGAAAAACGACTCCCCACCACCACGTCGAAACCCTCGACTGCCGCATCGAAGAGGTCACGAATCTCCGGAAGGAGATGTTGGAAATCGCAGTCCATCGACAGGATGTAGCGTCCGGTCGCTACGCGGTACCCGTCGGCGAGTGCGCGCCCGACACCGTTGGGGGGTGCACGGAACAGCGTGCGCACTCGAGGATCCTCAGCCGCGAGCTCCCGCATTATTTCCCTCGTGCCGTCGGTGCTGTTGTCATCGACCAGAATGACTTCGTGCAGATATTCATCGTAGAGCTGGCGCAGTCGCGTCACCAGCGGACGAACGTTCATTTCTTCGTTGTGGCACGGTATGACCACGGAGAGGGCATGGTGCAATTCGGCGTGCTCGCCCAGCGAGGATGACGGGCGCGCGAGCGCACGTGGCGGTTTCTGCGCGTGAACCAGAATTGCTCCCGCGAGCGTGCGTACGCCAGGGGTGTTCTCGAGCACGATCGAGAGATTGCGCAGCAGCCAGACCAGCCGGCGCGTGAGTGGCGCGTAGACGAAATCGGTGAACACCGCGAACACGCGAATGAAGCCGACTTCCGACATCAGCTCGTAGAGTTGTGGCCGGCTGACGAGCGTGCGCGGATCGCGCTTTCCGAGCAGGCGCGCCGCTGCGCGACGCGCGCGAAGCACCAGATTCCACGGATTGCTCTCGAAGAACACTACCTCGCCGCCCGGAGCGAGCAGCTCGTACGCATGCTGCAGCATCTCCGAGGAGGTGCGACGGTCGAGCAGATCCATGCCGACGATGAGATCGAACTGCCGCCCGGCCAGCGGCCCCGGGAGCGATGAAGCGACGAACACGGAGACGGGAGCGTCGTGCGATGGGCGTGTTCCATCGGATTGAAAGGTGACCGCGGTGATCGGGTTCTCTCCCCGTGACACATAGAGGAGCTGGCGCGTGAAGGCGCCCTCGCCGCACCCGAGCTCGAGAATGCTCTGCCCGGGCAGCAGGTGCACGAGCTGGCGAAAGGCGTGGGCGCGCCAGCGCAGGCGGTCCGAGGCGATCGGATCCCGGTTGCGCAGGTACCAGTCGCGATGACGCTCTCGCATGGCGAGCGTATCCACGAGCGAAGCGGGCATCACCTGTAGGCCAGAGCTCATCTCGGCGGATGTGGGGCAGTGTCGACGGCTAGGGCGCGAAGTGTGCCGCGCTGTCCTGGAACGTCGAGGTGAACGTTTCGCCCGGAAACACAGTCGAGCCGAAGTCCAGGTGGGTCAGCGCACCGTCCACGTCGGGACCGATCGCAAATTCCGCGGAAGCCGAAGAGAGAAACTGCGCTGTCGCGCAGACGGTCAACGCGTACGCGACCATGTGCGGGTTCGCAAGCGTTGGCGGCGCCGGACATCCCGCCTGCGACGAGGACAGCGCGGAGCTGCCGCTGATGTCGCTCGAGACGATGCGCAGCGTATCGTTCACCAGAAGAGACGCGCTCGTGATCGCGCCGTCAGGGCCATAGCTCGCAACGAGGGCCGTGTGTGCATGGCCACGCAGGATCCAACGAACAGTACTCGAGCGCGAATGTACACGGGGTGGATGCTTCCGCAGGTTGAAGTGAGAGTGGCTCGCAGAGCGCCGAATATGACGACGCCCCCCCGCTCTTGATAGCGGAGAGGGCGTGCACCGCTGACGAGGGTGCGGCGTGAGCTATGCGGCGCGCGCTATGCCGCGCGCACGTGTGCGCGCCTGTGCGCGCGTCGCCGCCGCGCTCGAGTCACGGCCGGTCGACCTCTTCACTCGACCTCAGTAAAGCTCCGTCCACGAGCGCCGTGCCAGGAACATCGGCGCAGCTGCCCCCGAAAGCGCTCTGCTCAGCGCACAACTCGAGAATTGGATTTCTGCGTCGCCAAGCAGCGAGCTTTGCTCCAGATCCACATTGGCCGCCATGACACCGCCGGTGACGTGGCCGCCCGAGCCCGTCGACTTCAGGCTGCCTTTGACGATCACCGGCCCATAAAAGTGCGCTCCGCCCGTGATGGTCAGGTCACCATCCACCAGGAGAATCCCCTGCCCTGCGCCGCCGGTCAATTGGAGGTTTCCCAAGGCATGGATGATGGGGAAGTACGCCTGACAGGAGGCGATAGAGGTGTGCATCGGGTCGCCCCAGTTGTTCGGATCCGCGGTGTTGCACACGCCGCCGGATACCGAAGGCGCAAGTCCATTGATGGTACCTCCCGACGTGAGCGTCTTGCTCGCGCTGGCCATGGACGTGAGGCTATTCCAGTCGAGCCCAGGACCGAACGAGAAGTACGTGCTGTCGTTCCCCGCAGCAGCGTTCTGTGCCAGCTTGGGTGTCCCCGCGATGCAGTCCAAATTGTTGCAGCCCGGAGTCTGGATCTTGCTGATGTCAGGCATCGACAGACCAGGCAGCCCCGATGTTGCCGGCGGACAACCCCAGTTGTCTACGGTGCTGTCGTTGCCGTCCAGGAAGGAGCTTCCGCCGATCTTCACGGATCCCTGCGTGGTGAGCGCACCCAGCATGTTGAGCTTTGGAATCGCCAACGTGACGAGGGCGCCAAGCCGGTGCCGCGCCTGTGCGCCCGAGGCGGGACCGACGCGACCCGTGGACGTGAGCAGAAACAGGCCGTCGGCAAGCTTGCTGACTCGCACCGAATCCAGTCCGCCGTCGCCAGGCAGATAGACGCTGTCCGCGAGAAAGCCGGCGGCAGCCGTGTTCCACGCCGGATCCCACTGACCGGTGGTGAGTATCCTGTTCAATCCATATTCCGCCGTGGTGAGCGCACGTGCCTGCATGGCGCTGTTACGGCTGATGCGATACTCCTGCGTCGATGCGAAGAACATCCCGGTAACGATCGCACCGATGATCACGATGGCCCCGAGCGCGATGGCGAGCGCAAAGCCCGGACGGGTGCGGGAGCGGTTGGGCATGGTGTCGTCCTGTCGGAGAATAGGCACTCAGTTGCGCGGCGCGATGGTGATGAAGGTCGAGTCGGTCATCGGACCTCTTTTGTAACCCGATGTGTGCACGTCGATCGCGGTCTGCGCGCGTGCCGCGAGGTCCACTCGTCGCACCAGCAGGGTGTTCGCCGTGACCGCGCCAGTGGAATCGCGAAAGGTGAACGCGATGCCTCCCGTCCCCGAGTTGTCCGGCGGCACGTACGGGCCGGCCACCGGCTGGAGGGGATTGCATTTCGGCGAGCGCGAGGGAACGCAGTCGAAGTAGCCGAGATACCAGTTGCCGGACGCTTCCTGGTACAGCTCGTAGCGCGCGCGTCGTATGATGCGAATCGGCGCGCCGACCGTCGTCGTGGCGGGGAGTGCGGGCGACACACGGAGCGTGTAGCCCTGCGTTGCTTCACCCAGCGTCGTGGTGAGCCCGGTCGCATTCGGACAGCTGGCATTGGCAGTGGGCGCAGCCGTGAGCGTGTAGATGTTGAAGGTGTCGCTGGCGGTCCCGGGCGACGTGCCCGCGTCGAAGATCAGAAGCGTGTCTCCAGCGGCCGGTGGGGCAAGCCACGAGGTGAGCGCAGCGCCCGTCGCCACATTGAGGGGCGGCACGGTGAGCACGGTGCGGCCGGCGTCGATGGTGCACACGACCGACGCGCCGGGCTGCGAACGGAACTCCAGGAACTTCGAGCCCATGGCGTAGATATCGCCGCCCATGGGAGAGATCGCGCGCAGATCGCCTTGCAGCACGTAGGCGGCATCGCGCGTCGACGACCGAGTCTCCATGATGGCCGAGCTGTCCGAATAGAATCGCTGCTGCTGAACGAAGATCGTCATCACGCTCGTGAGCACGAGCGCGAGCAGCACGATGACGATGAGCAGCTCGACGAGGCTGAACCCCGCGCGATTCATGATCCCCCTGCGCGTGTCGCGCAATGGGCTCAGCATCTCACGTAACTCCGGTACGCCTGCTTCACCGTCGCGCGCCGGCTGATGGGCACGAAGCTCACCGTGTCGTTGACGTAGAAGGTGCGCGTGTTGATCGCCGTGACCGTCCACGATTCGGTGATTCCGCGCGTAGTTGCCGTTCCAGCGACGACCGCCGCGCAAGTGGAACCGCGCAGCGTCTCGAAGCGCGACGTTGCGATCATGGCGGCCGTGGCTTCTCGCATGGAGCCGCCCATCATGCGCGACACTGCACTGCTGGTCCCGATCAAACCCGCGAGGCCGACGCCGAGCAGAAACACCGTCACCATCAGCTCGATGAGCGTGAAACCGCGGCGCACTCCGAGATCGCGACGGGCCGTGAGGCCGCGTCGACGTGCGCTGGCGATCACAGCGAGCACCCGGTGCGCGTGACTTTTCCGAGCGCCATGAGACACACACTGTCGCGCGTGTCTCCGTTGGTCACGACGTACTTGAGCGTGGTTGTATTCCCGGTGACCATCCCGCGGGAGTCGTAGGCGACCGTATCCCTGCTAGCAGTCAGGGTCACGCCAAATTGCGACCCGAAGTCCTGCTGCGAGATGAGCATGGAGCCCGTCGCGCTCAAGGCGATGAGCGAGATGGAGTTCGCCGATCGAACGACGTTGACGGTTTGATCGATCTGAATCGCCGTTGCGCGCCCCTGCGTCAACAGCGATGCGATCTCTTGCTTGGCGGAATGCACCTGCATCGCGCCGGAGATCCTTCCATACCTCGGGACGATGACGCCGAGGAGAATGCCGACGATCGTAATCACCATCAGAACTTCGATGAGCGTGAAGCCGCATCGACGCTGCATATTTTCTTTCACTTGCTGGTAGTCCTGCTGCTGGAGTCATACCGATGATGCGCCGTTCGTGCCACTCATAAGTCGTTGCGCCATAACAACATAAGATTGTACTAATGATGTAACTTACTACATAACTTTCGGTAGCCGCAAATAAGTATCGATCGAAAACATCCGTTGCTCTCTACAGGCACTCGCATGCTACCGCCTGGCTCGGGCATGGATACACGAAGGCCCTCGTCTCATCCGTTCGGCGGCTCGACTGGCATGGCGCTCGTGCGTGCGCTGTAGCCTCGTAGCTTTGCGTCGCCGGCTTTCGCCGGGTTTGCGATTGTCGCGGACTTCGGAGGGCCCTGAGGCCGTTGAGTTGATATCCAGTGTAAGACGAGGGTTGGCTCGCCCGGTCACGCGCTCTATGGCTTCGTTACACGATGTAGACGGCACACAAAGAGATCAATGCGCGCAGACTTCCGACTGCGACTTTCTGTGGCAGGATGCGTTCTATCCCGGCTACGCCCGCGCGGTCAGCGACGTCGGCAAGGAGCGCGGCTGGCGTCCAGCACTCGTGCGGACTTCGACGCGCAGCGGGGCACGAATGGCGCGCCGCTGATCGGCAGCGCCGACGAAGTCGCCGACAAGATCATACGACACAGTGAAGCGCTGGGCGGCATCTCGCGCATCACTTTTCAGATGAATGCGTCCTCCCTGCCCCACGCGAAGCTCATGCAATCCATCGAAGCGCTTGGCACTCGCGTCGCGCCCGCGGTGCGCGAATATCTCGCCGGTCGCTAGCGACGCGAGCTCATCCTCGATCTCGTTACCATGCTTGCCGGCGCGGCCCTTCGACCGGCGATTCAGCCTTTGATGAACTCGAGCAGGTCGGAGTTGACGCGGTGCTTCTCCGTCGTGCACAGGCCGTGTGACGCTCCCTTGTAGACCTTCAGAATCGAGCCCTTGACGAGCTTGGCCTGGAGGGCGCCGGAGTTGGCGAGCGGCACGATCTGGTCGTCGTCGCCCTGCAGAATGAGTGTCGGTACAGTGAGCTTCTTCAGATCCTCGGTTTGATCTGTCTCGGAGAATGCCTTGATGCAGAAGTATGCAGCAGGAAAGCCAGCCATCATTCCCTGAAGCCAGAATGACTCGCGCACCCCTTCCGAGACCTTTGCGCCCGGGCGATTGTAGCCGTAAAACGACGTGCTGAGATCCTTCCAGAACTGCGAACGATCGGTGACGACGCCGGAACGAATCCCGTCGAAGACCGAGATCGGCAGGCCGCCCGGGTTGGCGGGCGTCTTCAGCATGAGCGGCGGAACGGATGCGATCAGCACGGCCTTCGCCACACGATTCGTCCCGTGACGGCTGATGTAGCGAGCGACTTCGCCACCGCCCGTGGAATGACCGACGTGGATGGCATTGTCGAGATCGAGTCTCTCCACGAGCTCGGCGAGATCATCGGCGTACGTATCCATGT
>JAQBQC010000319.1 GCA_028287205.1 Gemmatimonadota bacterium | reverse complement strand
GACGACCTGTTCGGCCGCTTCCGACGTGACCGCGAGCCAGGCGAGGTACTCGCCGGATTCGAGGGCGGAGCGAAGGTAGGCCGTGGTAGCGTCGAAGAGTTGCGCCTCGTCGGACGAGGGAATGACGCCCATGTCGCGGTACATGCCTGCGCGATGATGGGCGAGGGCGGAGATGTCGGCGACCGTGCCGCGGCGAACGAGAATGTCTGAGCGCGTGGAATGCATGTGGGCGACGTGTCCTGTGCGAACGCGGTTTGTCGAAGATGCGGGCGGGCCCGCCCGAACGATTAATTGTCGGGCGATGTGGTGACCAGACACCTTCCGAATGACGCGCTTGACACGGCCGGTCAATCGGCATTACCATAGGGCACCTACCCATAGGTGATCTATGTATGCCGATTGACCGCAAGAATGAGATCCTGCCAGGCACCCTCGAGATGCTTGTGCTCAAGACGCTGTCCCTTGGCGCTCTGCATGGCTACGGAATCTCGCAGCACATCCGACAGCTCTCGAAGGATGTGCTCCAGGTGGAAGAGGGCTCGCTCTACCCCGCGCTCCAGCGCATGGAGCTCAAGGGGCTGGTGAGCGCCGAGTGGAAGATCACGCCCACCAAGCGTCGTGCACGGTACTACAAGCTCACCGCAGCGGGGCGTAAGCAGCTCGGCATCGAGCAGAGCTCGTTCGCTCGCGTCGTCGAGGCGATCGCGACCGTCATGCAGCCGGAGAGCTAGAGGTGACCTCTCCGGCGCAGTTGCTCGCGTCGCTCTTTCGCAGGGCGTCGAGTCAGGCACGGCGGCATCGCCGCGCCACGGAGCTCGACGATGAGCTCGCGTTCCACGCGGAGCTGCTCGAGCGCGACCTCGTCGCGTCCGGCATGTCTGCGCGCGATGCGCAAGACGCGGCGAGGCGACAGATCGGAAATCGCACGCGCATTCTGGAAGAGTCATGGAACGCGTGGAGCTTCGGCCCTCTGGACAGTGTGGTACGCGAGCTTCGATTGGCGGTTCGATCCACACGTAAGAGCGTGGGCTACTCCCTTACCGT
The DNA here is from genome assembly GCA_028287205.1 of Gemmatimonadota bacterium. Classification (GTDB taxonomy): domain Bacteria; phylum Gemmatimonadota; class Gemmatimonadetes; order Gemmatimonadales; family Gemmatimonadaceae; genus FEN-1250. The sequence goes on along the minus strand of JAQBQC010000319.1, from coordinate 2,011 downwards.
CGTTCTCACCCTGGCGCTTGGAATCGGCGCGACGGTGACCATCTTCAGCGTGCTCGATCACGTTCTGCTGCGTCCTCTCGCGTATACGAGCTCGGATCGCCTCGTCGCGCTCTATCAGCACGGCGCCGAGGGCAACCAGCGGCTCGTTTCGTATCCGACGCTGCTCGACTGGTCACGCGCCGACGCCGGCTTCAGCGCGATGGCCTACGTGCGCGGCGACCTCCAGACGCTCGTGACGCCGAATGGGCCCGAGGCCGTGGGCGCCGGCTTCGTGTCTAGCGGATTCTTCGAGCTGATGGGCACGCGCCCCGCGCTCGGTCGCACCTTCGTCCCGGAAGAAGAAGTGCAGGCTGGCGCCGACGCCGTCGTGCTCTCACACACTCTGTGGGTACGCGCATTCGGGGCAGACCCTCACATCATCGGACGCGTCGTGTCGCTCGACAGCGCGACTCCGACAGTTGTGGGAGTGATGCCGCCCGGCTTCGCCTATCCCGACTGGGCGCAGCTGTGGAGACCGCTCGGACAGATTCTGGGGCGCGACAGCGCGCTGCAGCACCGCGATTTTCACGCGGACAGTCGCGCCATTGCCCGCCTCTCGCCCACGATCGACATTCCGCGCGCCTCGTTCCTGCTCTCCTCCGTTCAAGGCCGAATCGCGCTCACCTATCCGGAAATGGAAGGGAAGTGGCCAGCCGCGGACGTGGTTCCGCTGAAAACGGAGGTCGTCGGCAACATCGGCCCGGCGATATGGGCGCTCGTTGGCGCGGTGGCGCTCATCCTGCTCATCGCCTGCGTAAACCTCGCGAATCTCTCCGCCGTGCGCGGCACCTCGCGCGGCCGCGAGATGGCCGTGCGACTCGCGCTTGGCGCAAGCGACGCGCAGCTATCGCTGCAGCTGATGGTCGAAACGCTCATGCTCGCGATCGCCGGCGCCGGGCTGGGAGTGTTCGGAGCACGCGGTGTCGTCGCCTGGCTCCGCGCGACCGCGCCGTTCAATCTCCCTCGCGCGGCGGAGATCTCGGTCGATTCGCGCGCGATGCTCGTTGCGATTTTCGTCACCGTGATCACGGCTCTCCTGTTCGGCGTCGTGCCTGCGCTGCGCGCCGCGGCTCCGGACGGTGCATTCGGCGCACTCCTCGGACAGCGCTCCTCGGCCGGCGGCACGCGCGCGCAGACGCGCCTGCGCGGAGCTCTCACCGGCGCACAATTCTCCCTCGCCCTCGTGTTGCTCGTTGGAGCGGGGCTTCTTCTCCAGAGCTATCGTCGGTTGCAGGCAGCGGACCTCGGCTTCGATCCGCGCAATCTCTTCACGCTCACGATTCATCCGGCGAAGCAGAGGAGATACGCGGATGCACGTTCTGCCCTCGAACTGTATGCCCGGCTCGTGGAGCGCCTGCGCGCAATTCCAGGTGTCGAGGATGCGGCGTTCGTGAACTTCATGCCGCCTGGTCAGGCCGGCGTCCCCACGCGCCTGGAAGTCCCGGGCCGCTCCGTCAACAGCGACGATATCGCTCTCTATGGTTCCGCGAGCGACGGCTATCTGCGCGCGCTTCGACTGCATCTCGTGCGCGGCCGGTGGTTCAACGCTGGCGAGATGCACGCTCCCGGCGACGGAATCGTCATCAGCGAAAGCGTCGCGCAGCGCTACTGGCCACACGCCGAGGCGGTCGGCAAATCGCTCACGATATTTCGTTCTTCTCAGGCCCGACCAAACTTCGGCGAAGCAGTGCCGTCGACTGTAATTGGTATCGTGGCTGATGTACGACAGAGCGGCCCGGCGAGTGATCCGGTGTCGGCTGTGTACGTTCCCATGTCAGCCGAACCATGGGCCTGGGGCACGCTGGTCGTCCGGAAACGAGCGACGGCTCCTGTCTCGAGTGGGGCGCTGTCTGCGGCCGTAGGAGAGATCGACCCGACGCTTCTTACCGGCAAAAACTCGAACGTGGAGTTCGATTCGGTGGCCGCGGGACTTTCCGCAGCGCTCGCGCCGCGTCGCTATATCCTCTCGCTT
>JAQBQC010000282.1 GCA_028287205.1 Gemmatimonadota bacterium | reverse complement strand
CCTGGCCCCTCCCGACCGCACGGTTCGGAGGGGCCGTCTGCATCACGAGGAGTGACGACGATGCGCGGACTGCCACCACGACAGGGTCTGTACGATCCCGAGAACGAGCACGACTCGTGCGGCCTCGGATTCATCGCGCACATCCATGGCGCGCGCTCGCACTCGATACTCGAGCAGTCGCTTCGCCTTCTCGAGAATCTGTCGCATCGCGGAGCTGCCGGCTGCGATCCATGTACCGGCGACGGAGCCGGTGTAACGCTGCAGCTTCCGCACGAGATCTTCGCGCGTGATGCGGCCGAGGCCGAGATTGATCTGCCGGCGGAAGGCGGGTACGGCGTTGGCATGTGCTTTCTGCCCCGCGGCATCGCGGCGCAGCGCCTCTGCGAGCGCGTCGTCGAGGAGATCTCCGCGAGCGAGGGGCACTCCGTGCTCGGATGGCGTCCGGTTCCGTGCGATGACAGTCAGTTGAGCGAGCGCGCGCGTCCCGACGCGCCGATCATTCGTCAGTTTTTCGTCACCGCCGTCGCGCTGGCTGGCGACGCGCTCGAGCGAAAGCTGTACGTGATCCGGCGCCGCATCGAGAATGCGATGCGATCCGTGGACGGGTTCTACATCGCCAGCTGCTCGAGCCGCACGGTGGTGTACAAGGGTATGCTCACGCCGGAGCAGCTGCCGCGGTATTACGTCGACCTCGCCGACCCGCGCTGCATCACCGCGATCGCGCTCGTGCACAGCCGCTTCTCGACGAACACCTTCCCCACGTGGTCGCGCGCGCATCCCTACCGGTTGCTCTGTCACAACGGCGAGATCAACACGCTGCGCGGCAACACGAACTGGATGCGAGTGCGCGAGGGGACGCTCACGTCGCGTCTATTCGGCGAGGACCTGGAGAAGCTCTACCCGATCATCGGCAACGACCAGAGCGACTCGGCGACGCTCGACAACGTGCTCGAGTTTCTCGTTCACGGCGGACGCTCGATCCAGCAGGCGCTGATGATGCTCATCCCCGAGGCCTGGGAGGGAGATGCGCTGATGGATGCCGACCGGCGAGCGTTCTACGAGTTCCATGCATCGATGATGGAGCCGTGGGATGGTCCCGCCGCGGTCGCCTTCACGGACGGGCGCGTGGTCGGCGCAACGCTGGATCGTAACGGGCTTCGTCCGGGCCGATGGGCGGTGACATCCGACGACCTCGTCGTGCTCTCGTCCGAGGCGGGTGCCCTCGAGCTGCCGGCGGCACGCGTCACGAGCAAGGGGCGGTTGCAGCCAGGCAAGATGCTCCTCGTCGACACGGTGGCTGGGCGCGTGCTGCACGACGACGAGCTGAAACGAGAGACCGCTCGCGCGCAGCCGTACGCGTCGCGCGTCGCCTCGCGGCGCATCGATCTCGACTCGCTTCCGGCGGCTCCGACTCCGGACGTGCCTTCCGAAGCGCAGCTGCTCGAGCAGCAGGCGGCCTTTGCGTATACGGCCGAGGAGCTGCGCATGGTGCTCGGGCCGATGGCGGCGAGCGGCGAGGAGCCGGTGGGCTCCATGGGCACGGACACTCCGCTGGCCGTGCTCTCGTACGAGCCGCGCCTCCTCTTCGATTACTTCACGCAGCAGTTCGCGCAGGTCACGAACCCGCCAATCGATCCGATTCGCGAGCAGCTCGTGATGTCGCTCGGCATGAACATCGGCCCGCGATCGAATCTGCTCGACGACGATGCGCCGGATGCGAGCCGCGTTCGCGTCCGCGGGCCGATCCTCACGGCGGCGCAGCGTGCGACCATCGGCGCGCTCACCGCGGACCAGATGCGCACGCGCACGCTGTCGATGCTCTTCCCCGTCGCGGGCGGCGCACCGGCACTCGAAGCCGCGCTACTCGCGCTCTGCGAGGCGTGCGCGCGGGCCGTGCGCGAGGGCTGCACGCTGCTGGTGCTGACGGATCTCGGCGTCGACGCCCGGCACGCGCCGATTCCCTCGCTGCTCGCGACCGCGGCCGTCCACAGTCATCTCATCCGGCAACGCCTGCGCACCGAGACGGGATTCATCGTCGAGACCGGCGAGGCGCGCGACGTCTCGCACTTCGCGCTGCTCCTGGGCTTCGGCGCCGGTACCATCCATCCGTATCTCGCGCTCGAATCCGTCTCTGCGCTCGCGCGCGAGGGGATGCTGAGTACCTCGATCAGCGAGGCCGCGGCGCAAACGAAGTACGTGAGCGCCGTGGAGAAGGGGCTGCTCAAGATCTTCTCGAAGATGGGCATCTCCACGGCGCAGAGCTATTGCGGCGCGCAGCTCTTCGAATCGATCGGCCTGGGACCATCGCTCATCGATGCGTACTTCTCGGGCACGAAGTCCCGCCTCGGTGGAATCGGCATAGAGGAAGTCGCGCAGGAGGCGCTCGCCAGGCACGCGGCGGCTTTTGGTGTACCAGACGGGGATCGCTCGCTGGCACCCGGTGGACAATACGTATATCGCATCCAGGGCGAGCATCACGGATGGAATCCCGATACCATCTCGACGCTGCAGCACGCGACGTGGACGAACAGCGCCACGCGCTACGCAGACTTCGCGCGCATTGCGAACGATGAGCGCGCGCACCCGACCACTGTGCGCGGGCTCCTCGACTTCTCGCCGGGCGCGCCGATCTCGATCGACGAGGTCGAGTCCGCGGCGGAGATCGTGAAGCGCTTCGTCACCGGCGCAATGTCGTTCGGATCGCTCAGCAGCGAAGCGCACGAGACGCTCGCGCTGGCGATGAACCAGCTGGGCGGCCGGAGCAACAGTGGCGAGGGCGGTGAGGACCCGGTGCGCTACGGCAGCGACCGCAACAGCGCCATCAAGCAGATCGCATCCGCGCGTTTTGGCGTGACGGCCGCGTACATCGTGAGCGCGCGCGAGCTGCAGATCAAGATGGCGCAGGGGGCGAAACCGGGTGAGGGCGGCCAGCTTCCGGGCACCAAGGTCGACGCGGCGATCGCGCGCGTGCGCCACTCGGTGCCCGGCGTGACGCTGATCTCCCCGCCGCCGCACCACGACATCTATTCGATCGAGGATCTCGCGCAGCTCATCTTCGACCTGCGCCACGTGAATCCGACCGCCGTCGTCTCCGTGAAGCTCGTGGCTGAAACGGGAGTGGGCACGATCGCGGCCGGCGTCGCGAAGGCCGGCGCGGATCTCATCCTGATCTCGGGCGACTCGGGCGGCACCGGCTCCTCTCCGCTGTCGTCGATCAAGCACGCGGGCATCCCCTGGGAACTCGGACTCGCGGAGACGCACCAGACGCTCGTGCTCAACGATCTGCGCGGACGGGTGCGATTGCAGACCGACGGCCAGCTCAAGACCGGACGCGATGTCGTCATCGCCGCGCTGCTCGGCGCCGAGGAGTTCGGCTTCTCGACGGCGCCGCTGATCGCCGAGGGATGCGTGATGATGCGGAAGTGTCACCTGAATACGTGCCCCGTCGGCATCGCCACGCAGGATCCCGTGCTGCGGGCGAAGTTCAGCGGAAAGCCCGAGTACGTGATCAACTACTTCTTCTTCGTGGCAGAAGAGGCGCGCGCGCTGATGGCGCAACTCGGCTTCCGGACGATGGACGAGATGATCGGCCGCACCGATGCGCTCCGCGCGGCGGATCTCTCCGCGCACTGGAAGGCGCGCACGCTCGACGTAGGCGCGCTGCTCTGGCGCCCCGAGGTGGGAGCGCGGGTGGCGACGCGATGCGAGACCGGCCAGCCACGCAATCTCGATCGCGTGCTCGATCACGCGCTGCTCGCCGCGGCGCGCCCGGCGCTCGACTATCGCGAGCCCGTGCACGCGACGTTCGCGGTGCGGAACGTGGATCGAAGCGTCGGAGCGATGCTCTCCGGCGCGATTGCGCGCCGCTTCGGCGACGCGGGGCTTCCCGATGGCACGCTCGAGCTTTCCTTCGCGGGCTCCGCGGGGCAGAGCTTCGGCGCGTTCTGCGCGCGCGGCGTCACGCTCTCGCTCGAGGGCGAGGCGAACGACTACGTGGGCAAGGGGCTTTCGGGCGGACGGCTCGTGATCCATCCTCCGCACGACGCAGGCTTCGACACCTCGAGTGCGATTCTACTCGGGAACGTGGCGCTCTATGGTGCGACGTCCGGCGAGGCGTACTTCGCGGGACCAGCGGGCGAGCGCTTCGCCGTGCGCAACAGCGGCGTGACGGCGGTCGTCGAGGGCGTGGGCGATCACGGATGCGAATACATGACCGGGGGCGTGGTCGTCGTGCTCGGCCCAACGGGCAGGAACTTCGCGGCGGGAATGAGTGGCGGCATCGCGTTCGTGCTCGACCTCGAGCAGCGGCTCGAGCGACGCTGCAATCGTGCGCTCGTGGAGCTCGGGCCCGTCACCGATCCTGATGACGTTGCGATGCTGCGAGAGGCGATCGTGAAGCACGCGCGCTATTCGGGGAGCGCAGCCGCGCTGCGCGTTCTCAGAACGTGGGGAGTCATGCTGCCGCACTTCGTACGCGTGATGCCCATCGAGTACTTGGCGACGCACGCGCTGCGGCGGCGTAGCTCACTATCCACGGACAGCCAGGAGAGCCATGGGAGATCCGAAAGGGTTCCTGTCCTTTCCGCGAGCTGACAAGCGCCGGCTGCCAGTGCTCGAGCGAATCGGGCACTGGCGGGAGTTCTACCTGCCGCCGAGCGACGACTCGGTTCGCGAACAGGCGGCTCGCTGCATGGATTGCGGCGTTCCATTCTGTCAGGGCGACACGGGATGCCCCGTGCAGAACATCATTCCCGACTGGAACGACCTCGTCTATCGCGACAAGTGGGAAGAAGCGCTCGCGACGCTGCACGCGACGAACAATTTTCCGGAGCTCACGGGTCGGCTGTGCCCTGCACCCTGCGAGTCCGCGTGCGTGCTCGGAATCATCGAGCGTCCCGTGGCGATTCGCAGCATCGAACAGGCGATCGCCGATCGCGGCTTCGATGAAGGATGGATCGTTCCGCGTCCGCCGGCTCACGAGACCGGCTATCGCGTGGCGATCATCGGATCGGGACCGGCGGGACTGGCGAGCGCGCAGCAGCTTCGGCGGCGCGGACACTCGGTGGTCGTCTACGAGCGCGCGGATCGGATCGGCGGCTTGCTCCGCTATGGCATACCCGATTTCAAGATGGAGAAGAGCGTGCTCGATCGACGGCTCGCGCAGATGACGGCCGAGGGTGTTGTGTTCGAGACGGGCGTCGAAGTGGGGCGCGACATCGAGGTAGAGCGTCTTCGCCACGAGTACGACGCGATCCTGCTCGCGGTGGGCGCGGCGCGCGCCCGTGAGCTCGATGTGCCGGGGCGCGCACTCGGCGGCGTGCACTTCGCGATGGATTTTCTCGAGCAGCAGAATCGGCGTGGGGCGGGCGAGCGCATACCGACCGAAACGGAGATCACCGCCGCAGGAAAGCGTGTCATCGTGATCGGTGGCGGCGACACGGGCTCGGATTGCATCGGCACCTGTCATCGTCAGGGAGCGCAGAGCGTCGTGCAACTCGAGGTGATGCCGCAGCCTCCGGAATCGCGCGACGCATCGACTCCGTGGCCGCTCTGGCCGATGCAGCTCCGCACGTCGCATGCGCATGAGGAGGGCGGCGCGCGCGACTGGAGCGTCGCGACGACGGAGCTCTCCGGACGCGAAGGGCGTGTGGAGCGGCTGCACGCCGTTCGCGTGGCTCCGAGCATCGGCGCCGGTGGGCGCATGCGCTTCGAGCCTGTCGTCGACAGCGAGCTCACCATCGATGCGGATCTCGTGCTGCTCGCGATGGGATTCGAGGGGCCCTCGCGCGTGGGTCCACACGCGCAGCTCGGCGTCGGGCTCGACGCGCGCGGCTGCGTCATCACGGATGCGCATCACATGTCGAGCGTGGACGGCGTGTTCGCGGCCGGCGATGCGCACAGGG
>JAQBQC010000267.1 GCA_028287205.1 Gemmatimonadota bacterium | reverse complement strand
GGTTGCCGGAGAAGTACGCCTCTTCCGACGTCGCCAGGTTGCGCAGATCCGACTTCTCGGAAGCCAGATACGCCTTTTCCTTCGTGCTCGCGAACTTCGGAATCGCGATCGCGGCCAGGATGCCGATGATGACCACGACGATCAGAAGCTCGATCAGGGTAAAGCCCTTGCGCATGCGCGACATGTGGATCTCCTGTGCTGGTTGGTAGCGTCTGCAACCCCACATCCGGGTGGGTGCCGTTTGATTCACGGCGGACACTAAGGCACGCCCGGTGCCGTTCGGCAGAGCTCGGCTAACTATCGATATGTCAAGCAGTTACAGTATTGTATAATCGATTGCGGAAGCGGTTTTACATGGCATATTGCGGGGTGGTTTGCAGATTCCGGCACGGTCGTCAGCGCCTGGAGCCTCCCCCGAGGGCCTTACATTCCGGTCGCGTACCCCAGCACCGCAAAGAAATGGCATACGCTTCCAGCGGCGACGAACAGGTGCCAGATGGCATGACCGTACCAGAGCCGCCTGTCAGTGGCGTAGAAGACCACTCCGCCCGTGTAGCACAGCCCGCCCGCGATCAGCCAGATGAGGCCAGCGCGCGCCACGTGCTCCATGAGTGGCTTGATCGCCACGATCGCCATCCACCCCATTCCGACATAGATCACGGTGGACAGCTTCTCGTACTTAAAGCCCACCGTCGCCTTCATCAGCACACCCGCCACCGCCAGGGCCCACGACACTGCCAGGAGCGACCATCCCCACGGTCCCCGTAGCGCGCCGAGCGCGAAGGGCGTGTACGTGCCTGCGATGAGCAGATAGATCGCGCCGTGATCGAGCACGCGGAACACCCGCTTCGCGCGGCCCGGTGGGAACGAGTGATACAGTGTGCTCGCCGTGTACAGCAGGCAAAGCGTTATGCCGAAGATCGCCGCGCCCGTGATGCGCGCACCATCATGACTCCGCGATGCGGACCACATCAGAACCGGGAGCGCGATCAGGCTCGCCACGAGCCCCGCGCCGTGCGTGATTGCGTTCGCGATCTCCTCGCCCAACGATGGATCGTGCTCCGCCATTCTTCTCCTCTCTACATTGATGCCTCGTTCCCAAACTAAGCACAGCACATCATCCCTCAGATGACCCGACGCCTGCTCCTCCTCTCCAGCTCCCGCGACGCCAATGGCGTCTATCTTCTCCACTCCTCCAGCGCGATTCGCTCGCTGCTCGGCGAATCCGTGCGACACGTGCTGTTCATTCCATATGCGGGCGTCACCATCGCGCACGACGCTTACGCCGAACGCGCTGCGGTCCCCTTCGCGAAGCTCGGCTACGACCTGCAATCGATCGGTGACGCGTCCAATCCCGCGGACGCGGTCGAGAGCGCCGAAGCGATCGTGGTCGGGGGAGGGAATACCTTTCAGCTCCTCGCCACGCTCCAGGATCGCAAGCTGCTCGAGGTGATCCGCACTCGCGTCCGCGCCGGCGTTCCCTACATCGGATGGAGCGCAGGCGCAGTCATCACCGCGCCGACCATCGGCACCACCAACGACATGCCAATCGTCGAGCCCGAATCGCTGCGGGCGCTCGGCCTCATCCCCTTTCAGATCAACGCGCACTACACCGATCAGCATCCGCCGGGTCATCAGGGGGAGACGCGCGCCGAGCGACTCGAGGAGTATGTCGCCGTGAATCGCACGACACGTGTGCTGGGTCTCCGCGAGGGATGCTCGCTGCGCATCTTCGACGATGCGATCGCGCTAAACGGCGTCGGTACAGCGCCCGTATTTCAGTACGGCGCTTCGCGCGCGGAATATTCCGCTGGCGACGACATCTCGTTTCTGCTGGCTGCGTGACGGCATGCTCTGTGACGATTGTCACGGCGGCCACGCCCTCAGCCCGCTTACTTACCTATATCGGATATGTTAGCGTTCGTTCTTCTTTCGAGATCAGGAGCCACATGATGTCACGCGTGCCCGTCTACCTTCTTCTGGGTCTTACGCTCGTTGCCTGCAAAAAGGTGGGCTCTGATGGAAGCACGTCTGCCTCCGCTCCCGATTCCGTCTCGGTGCTGACCTCTCAGCTCGCACAGGCGCGCGCCGTTTCGGCGCAGCAGGATTCGCTCATGCAGGGCTTCCAGCAGACCACGCAGCTCCTCGCCGACATGGACAAGGAGCTGTCGAAGGTGAAGGGGCTGCAGTCGCACGTGCCGCTCAACGTGAAGGGCGAGGGTGGCGGCGATCCCCAGGCCGCGTACCGCGCGAGCCTTCTCGGCAAGGTGCAGGAAGTGACGGTGCTGCTCAACAAGAGTCGCGCGCGCGTTGCCGCGCTGAGCGAGAAGAACAAGACGCTCGGCACCCAGGTCGCGGACTACGAGGCGACGATCACGAACCTCCAGTCCATGCTCGAGCAGAACAAGGCGGATCTCGCCGCGCTCAACCTGCGCGTCGATACGCTCACCACGGCCAACACGACGCTCGCGTCGACGAATGCCGCGATCGCAGACACGGTCACCGATCTTCGCAAGGCCGCGAACACGGTGTACTACGTGGTCGGCACGAAGGACGATCTGAAGGCGAAGGGAATCATCGTCGAGGAGGGCTCGAAGTTCCTCTTCTTCGGGCACAAGGCGCTCGTTCCCGCGCGCAAGCTCGATGCGTCCGCGTTCACGGCGATCAACAAGTGGGACGACACTCCCATCGCGCTGCACATCACGAACAAGCCGTTCAAGGTGGTGTCGCGTCAGGATCCGACGCTGATCGAGCAGGCGCAGGGCTCCGATGGAAAGCCGTCGGGCGATCTGCACATTTCGCAGCCCGCCGAGTTCTGGGGGCCGTCGAAGTATCTGATCATCGTAGAAGGCGCGTAACGCGCTCGCGGATCACGTTGGCGTCTGGTGCACGAACGGGCCTAACAATGTGTGAGACGCACAAAAACGGATGAGACGGACAGAAACGGGAAACGCCAATTCGCACTTTCCGTTTGTGTCCGTTTTGTCGTCCGTTCGTGTCGTATCATCAACCTGTTAGTGCTTGTGTACCGCGCATCTTTCCGCCTGCAGTACGTCCGGGCTAGCGACGCCTAGACGCCGCGAGGACCGTGCGAGAGAGTGCTAGTTTCATCCGGCTCGAGCTTCGCACCCTTCACAACGTACATGGCA
>JAQBQC010000229.1 GCA_028287205.1 Gemmatimonadota bacterium | reverse complement strand
CCATGTCTCCTCGTCACAGCTATGATGCGGTGGTTGTCGGAGCCGGCCCCAACGGTCTCGCCGCCGCCATCGTCTTTGCGCAGACGGGGCGCTCCGTGCTCGTGCTCGAGGCGCAGCCCACCATCGGCGGCGGAGCACGCTCTGCCGAGCTGACGCTGCCGGGCTTCACGCACGACATCTGCTCGGCGGTTCATCCCATGGCGGTCGGCACGAAGTTCTTTCCGTCGCTGCCGCTCGAGCAGCACGGACTTCGCTGGATCGATCCCCCCGCGGCGATGGCGCATCCGTTCGACGACTCGCCGCCCGGCATGCTGTACAAGTCCATCGGGTCGACGGGTGTCACGCTCGGACAGGACGGGAAATCGTACGCCGAGTTGGTTCGTCCATTCGTCGAGCAGTGGGACAGCCTCGCCGCCGACGCGATCGCGCCGCTCCACTTGCCGCGACATCCCGTGCTGCTCGGCCGCTTCGGCCTCGAGGCCCTCCGAAGCGCAAGCGCGCTCGCGCGCAGCCGCTTTCAGGGTGAGCCCGCACGGGGATTTTTCGCGGGGCTTGCCTCACACTCGATCATGCCGCTCACGCACCTCGCCACGGCGTCGATCGGCCTCGTGCTCGACATAGTCGCCCATCGCGCCGGCTGGCCGATTCCCGAAGGCGGCTCACAGCGCGTGGCCGATGCGCTCGCATCGTATCTGCGGTCGCTCGGCGGCGAGATCGTCACCGATGCACCGGTCGCTTCACTCAGCGACATCCCGAATGCCAAAACCACTCTGCTCGATGTGTCACCGCGCGGCGCCCTCGCGATTGCGGGCGACCAATTCTCGAGCAGATATCGAAGTGCGCTCGAGCAGTACGTGCTCGGATCCGGCGTGTGCAAAGTCGATTGGGCGTTGAGCGCGCCGGTGCCATGGCGTGACGCCGAGTGTGCGACCGCCGGCACCCTGCATCTCGGCGGCACGCTCGTTGAGCTCATCGCATCGGAGGAAGCGCCATGGCGCGGTGAGCACGCCGAGAAGCCGTTCGTGCTCCTCGCGCAACCGAGCCTGTTCGACGCGACGCGCGCGCCCGCCGGCAAGCACACGCTGTGGGGATACTGCCACGTGCCCAACGGATCGAGCGTCGACATGAGCGACCGGATCGAGCGGCAGATCGAGCGATTCGCACCGGGATTTCGTGATTGCATTCTGCAGCGGCGTGTGACTCGCGCGTCGGAGCTCGATCACGACAACGCGAATCTCAATGGCGGAGACATCGGCGGAGGCGCGAATACACTGCGCCAGCTCTTCTTTCGGCCGGCCGTGCGCCGCGTGCCGTATGCGACGTCGGTGAAAGGTCTCTACCTGTGCTCCGCATCCACGCCACCGGGCGCGGGCGTTCACGGCCTCTGCGGAATGTACGCGGCCCGCGCGGCGCTCGCGGACCTTCACGGCAGGGGGTGACGGCGCTCGGAGAAATCCCTCTTGGCACGGCGACTTCGGCACAGAAAACGCCTAGCTGGTGCGCAAGATCATTCAACGACGGAGCGCGTCCCGTGTCCAGGAAACACGTTGCCACCTATCTGAACGACCATCTCGCAGGCTCCCAGGCGGCGCTCGAGATTCTCGATCATCTCGAATCCTCGCACGGCTCCGGCACCGTCGGAGAAGTGGCCATGCGTCTGCGGACGGAGATCATCGATGAGCGCAAAGTGATCAAGAGTCTTCTCGATCAGCTCGACGCATCGGCTAGCGTACCACGCCGCGTCGCGGGGTGGCTGTCCGAGAAGGCGCTGGAGCTCAAGCTCATCGCCGACGATCCGGGCGACGGCTACCTGCGCCTGCTCGAGGCGGTGGAGGCGCTCAAGCTTGGCGTGCATGGAAAGCTCGGACTCTGGGAGGCGTTGCAGGCGAGCGAAGATATAATGCCCGTTCTCGCGACGGTGGAGTACCAGCCGCTCATCCGTCAGGCCGAGGCGCAGGAGACGCTTCTCGAGTCCGTACGCCTCGAAGCGGCGCGATCAGCGTTCGCGGACAGCAAGTAGCAACTACAGCGAGCGTTCAATCCTTGTACGGATCGAATTCGTTAGCGCCCGCCATTACGACGATCAGCGGCGTGAGAGTGTGCAGCACACGCACCGTGTCGCCCTGTGCCGCGAGCACATCGGGCAGCCGGCGATAGGCCTGCGGCGACTCATCGAGACCGCCGCCGCGCAGTTGTACTCCCATCGGCTCGAGCCACTCGCGCAACATCGGCCACGAGACTTTGCCAGGCGATTTGATCTCACCAGTCTTGCGGTTGATCTTCCCGGCCGCCTCCGTGCGCGACATGACGCGACCCGCACCGTGCACGGTCGAGTACATCGCGGCGCGCTGTGTCTCGCTGTCGTCCGATGAGCCCTCGAGAATCACGGAGTTGTCGCCCATGCTGCCGCCCACGAAGCCGCGCTGGCCGGGAAACGCCGGCGTCGCACCCTTGCGCACGACGATGACATTCTCGCCATCGTGCGTCTCCTGCCACGCGAAGTTGTGATGATTGTGCACGAGGTCCATCTCCTGCGCACCGAGCAGAGACACGACCTTCCGCGCAACCCACTCGCGTCCCGCATAGGCGTACTCGCCGGC
>JAQBQC010000227.1 GCA_028287205.1 Gemmatimonadota bacterium | reverse complement strand
GACGATCGTCGAGCGCCGCAGCACCGAGCGGCGGCGTGCTCCGAAGCCGACTCCCGGCATCGAACGCTCGCTCGTTCGTATACTTCTACACGACAGGTCGCACGTAGAGCAGGTTGCCGAGCACATTGGGCCCGAAGAATTGCGCGATCCGGCGCTTCGGGACATCTATCGCGCACTGCTCGCAGTGGCTCCCGATGACTCGCTCGAAGTCGTCGCGAGTCGCCTGGATGCGGAAAGCGAAGACCTCTTTTCCGAGCTTCAGCGCGAGCCGATCGGCGAAGGAGAAGAGGTGCAGCGGTCACTGGCCGGAAGCATCACGCGAATTCGCCGCACGGCGGTGCAGCGAAAGATGGATGAGATCACGCGGGCGATACGCATCGCAACGCCTGCTGAACAGGATGTATTGATATCTGAAAAACGCCGGTTGATGGATGATCTCGCGGCACTTGGTGGCGGATCATTCAAGAGCTTCGACCGCGCTCGACAGTCATAAGGAGGGGAAGTGAGTCCAGACCTGGAAGCGGTATTGGCCCTGCAAGCGGAAGACGCGATCGTCGCACAGCTGAACGAGAAGCTGCGGGCGCTCGATACGAAGTTGAAATCGCTCGACGCCGAGCGCACGCAAGTGGAGGATTCGTTGACGCGCGCACGCGCGACGGCGGAGCAGGAGGAGAAGCGGCGCCGCGAGCTCTCGATCAAGGTCGAGGATCACAAGGCGATGCAGGAGCGCAACCTCGCCACGCTCGATGTCGTGCGAAAGCCGAAGGAAGCCACCGCCGCGATGGCGCAGGTGGACATGCTCAAGAAGGTGCTGTCGCAGGAAGAGACCGACCTGCATTCGCTGTCGCTTCGCGTGCACGACGTGCACCATGCAATCGATGGCCAGCAGAAGGCGCTCGACGAGCTCGATGCGCGGCAGCAGGAACAGCGCGCGGCGCACGCGGCGGAGCGGGCGGAGATCGAAGCGGAGCTCGCGAAGGCGAGAAGCATTCGCAACGAGCGCGCGGCGCACGTGCCGAAGAACATCCTGCTCAAATACGAGCGCATTCTGAGCCGAAACACGTCGAACGTCCTGTATCCGCTGCGCGGACAGGCGTGCGGACGATGCGATACGGCGATTCCCATGCAGCGTCGCAATGCGATCGCGGCGGGGCGCGCGATCGATGTCTGCGAAGCATGCGGAGTGCTTCTGTACGCGGCGGGATGATGGTTGTTGCTCCCCCGGGGGGAAGGTAAATTTCACGTTGTGAACGCTCTTGCCGCGCGCACCCGCAAGCCGTCCCGGTGGGTGCTCCCCAGCGCACCTGATGAGGCGGCCGTCGCCGCCCTGGCGAGCGAGCTCCACCTTCCCCCGGTGATCTGCGAGCTGCTGCTCCGGCGCGGCTACGATACTCCTGAAAGCGCGAAACGCTACCTCCGGCCTCGGCTGGAGCAGCTGCACGATCCCGCCCTCATGCTGGGCATGGACAAGGCGGTCGAGCGGCTCGCGCGCGCCATCCGCGAGCACGAGCGCATCGTGGTCCACGGCGACTACGACGTGGACGGCATGTGCTCCACCACGGTGCTGCTGCGAACCATCCGCAGGCTCGGCGGGGATGCGCTGCCCTTCATTCCGCGCCGCATCGAGGACGGGTACGATCTCACGCTCGCCGGCGTGAACGCGGCCATCGAGGCGAACGCGAAAGTTCTCGTCACCTGCGACTGCGGCACCAACGCGCTGGCGCCGGTCGAGGTTGCGTGCAAGGCGGGGATCGACGTCATCATCAGCGATCATCACCTGCCAAGCGGACCGTTGCCCTCGTGTCTCGCGGTGCTGAATCCCAAGCGCGAGGGCTGCGACTATCCCGACAAGGATCTGGCGGCCGTTGGCATCGCCTTCAAGCTCTCACTCGCGCTCACGCGCGCGATGGGAGGCGAGGAGGACGATGTGTTTCGCATGCTCGACCTCGTCGCGCTTGCGACGATCGCCGACGTTGCACCGCTGCGCGGAGAGAACCGCGTGCTCGCGCGCGCAGGGCTCAAGGTGATGAAGGAGTCGCCCAACCAGGGGATCCGCGCGCTCATCCGCGCGTCCGGACTCGAGGGAAAGCCCCTCAACGCCGGGCGCATCGGCTTCATCCTCGCGCCGCGTCTCAACGCCGTCGGCCGGCTGGGTCACGCCCTTCGCGGCGTCGAGCTCCTGATGTCCGAGGACGAGCACGAGGCGAATGCGATCGCGCGCGAGCTGGAGGAGCTCAATCGCCATCGACAGGATGTCGACAGGAAGACGCTCGCGCGCGCGCGCGAGCTCATCGAGGCGCTCGATCTCGACGCGACGCACGGTATCGTGCTCGCCGAGGATGGGTGGCATCCCGGTGTGATCGGCATCGTCGCCTCGCGCCTGATCGAGGAGCACGGCCGACCCGTGCTGCTCATCGCCCTCGACGGAGACGAAGGGAAGGGATCGGGTCGCTCGATCTCGGCGTTCGATCTGCACGCCGCCCTCGCCGAGTGCCGCGATCTGCTCGTGCGCTTCGGCGGCCATCGCGCTGCGGCCGGCGTGACCGTCACGCGAGACAAGATTCCGGAGCTCGCGCGGCGCTTCAACGAGATCGCGCTCGCGCAGCTCACGGTGGACGACCTCGTCGCCGAGCTGCGTGTGGATCTCGAGCTCCCGATCTCAGGCGCGACGCTGGAGCTCGAGGCGCTGCTCCGCCACTTCGAGCCGTTCGGCCCGTCGAATCCCACACCAGTGATCGTATCTCGCGGCGTGCGGCTCGCGGCCCCGCCGCGCGTCATGGGCGACGGCCACCTCAAGCTCCGGCTGCAGACGGACACGGGTGAGCTCGAGGCCATCGGCTGGGGGATGGCATCGCTGGCGAGCGAGCTCGACGTGTCGACGCCGTTCGACATCGCCTATCGCCTCGAACGCGACGACTGGAACGGCGTGCCGCGCCTGCAGGCGAAGCTCGCCGCGGTGCATCACTAGCACCGTGCGCATCGTCGCGGGACGATGGCGCGGGCGCACGATCGCCGCGCCGCGCGGAATGACGGTTCGCCCCACCGCCGACCGCGTGCGCGAGGCCTGGATGAGCATTCTGCAGAACGATCTGCCCGACGCCACCGTGCTCGATCTCTTCTCGGGCTCTGGTGCGCTCGGACTCGAGGCTCTCTCACGCGGCGCATCCCACGCGACGTTCGTGGAGTCCGCGGCGCCGAGCCTCGCGTCGCTGCGCGCAAACATCGAGCAGCTCGGGGCTTCGGAAGCGACCACCGTGCATCGGCTGGACGCGCTCCGCTTTCTCGCCACGGTGGGCGAGCACGCATTCGACGTGGCCTTTGCCGATCCGCCGTACCGAAAAGGGCTCGCCGCGCAGGTGGCAGAGCGCTGGCGCGAGGGGCAATTCTCCCGCATTCTGGCCCTCGAGCATGCGGCAGGCGAGGCGATGCCGGGCGAGAGAGACACTCGCCGTTACGGCGACACCGCGCTCACTTTCTATCGCGCCTGATCGTCCCCCGGTCCGAACAGTCCCGCACCCCCACGAGCTCATGGCGATCGCGATCTATGCTGGCAGCTTCGATCCCGTCACGCGCGGCCACGAAGATCTCATGTGGCGAAGCCTCACCTTCGTCGACAAGCTCATCGTCGCCGTCGCCGTCAACTCGGCCAAGCAGCCCCTGTTCACGATCGGCGAGCGCGTGAGCCTGATCCGCGACAGCATCGGCAACGATCCGCGAATCGAGGTGCGCGAGTTCAATGGCCTTCTCGTCGATTTCGCGCGCGCGGTTGGCGCCACGCTCTCCATTCGCGGTCTCCGGGCCGTGGCCGATTTCGAGTACGAATATCAGATGGCGCTCATGAACCGCCATCTCAACGCGGAGCTCGAAACGGTGTTCATGGTGCCGAGCATCGACCGCACGTACGTCAGCTCGAGCGTGGTGCGAGAGGTGGCGCGCTACGGCGGCAATACCTCCGGACTGGTACACCCGGTGGTCGACGCGGCTCTCCGTGCGCGCTTCAACGAGCCCGGAGCCGCCACGTCCTGACGCGGCCGCGGCGCAAAGTGGACGGAGATTTGCATTGTCCGGTGCAGTTTCGAGGGCGCACGCCGCTTACCTTTCGCGTCGCGCGCGCAGAGGCGACATTATGATGCGACGTGGCGAGCGTGTCTTCGCCACCGTCACGGCGAACGAGCGCAGATCTCGACGGGAGAACGGGACATGAGCTTCGCGATAAAGAAGCAGGGAGAGATTGTCGTGGTAGACGTGGAAGGGCAGTTGATCGTCGGCAACCGTCAGGAGCTCAAGCAGCGCGTGCTCGATGAGCTCGAGAAGGGTGAGCGCAAGTTTCTGATCGACTTCAGCCAGACCGGCTACATCGATAGCTCCGGACTCGGCGTGCTGGTTTCTTTGTCCAAGAAGATCCGCGAACAGGGCGGCGAGCTTCGTCTCGCCAACCTCAACGACGATCTCAAGACCCTCTTCGAGCTCACCAAGCTGGACACGCTCTTTCAGATCTCCGACACGAGGGAACGGGCGCTGGAGACCTTCTGAGCGGTCGCGCCGGCGAGCCTCGCGTGGTTGCGAGCAACTCACCGCCGTTCATCCCCGGGCGCGTGCACATCGCGCTCGAGCTCGAGATTCCGAGTGATGTTCGCTATATCGAGCGCGTAGTGGAGATCGTCGCAATGCAGTGCGCGCAGTTCGCGTATCCCCCGCGCCAGACATCCCTCAACATTCCCGTCGCGCTCAGTG
>JAQBQC010000214.1 GCA_028287205.1 Gemmatimonadota bacterium | reverse complement strand
GGGACGTGAAGTTCGCCAGCATCTTCGCGAATGGTCCCGATGGCGTCATCGCGATCGATGTCGAGCGCCTGAGCCGCACGGAGCGACTCGTAGAGGGAGCGACGCGCACGCCCGCTCCGCTCGAGCGAGGCGTCGCGCCCACGCGCTAGGCGGCGTTCCCGCCGCCGGCGCGCACCGACTCGAGATCGAGCTCCTGCTCGAGTGAGCGCAGTACCTCGTCGGAGATCGCGTCTTCATCCCGCAGCCGGATCAGCATCTTTCGTTCGGCCCCGATCATCGCGAGCCGCAAGCGCCTGCGTCCCTCGAAGCTGCCGCCCTCCTGCTCGTTCGTGCGCAGCCGCTCGCGCAGCTCGTTGCGCAGCGCCTCCACGTCGCGCGGATCCACCCACGGCTCGTGTGACAGATCCTCGAGCGCCTCGGCTCCTCGCCTGGTGGCCTCTCGTCGTGCGAGCCGCTCCTCGGCGTGATGCGTCTCCTCCGGCACGAAGTGGAGTGCGCGCACGATCGTCGACAGCGACAGCCCCTGCACGAGAAGGGTCAGGACGATCACGCACATCGTGATGAGAATGATCTCCGTGCGATGCGGAAACGGGTCGCCGTTCGCGATCACGAGCGGAAGCGCGAGCGCAGTCGCCAGCGACACCACCCCGCGCATGCTCGTCCACGACACCAGCGTCACCGACTTCCAGTTCGGCCGGGGAGTGCGGCGGCGTACGTTCGCGCTGAGTCGTGGTAGCGCAGTGACGACCGGCACCCAGATGAGGCGCACGACGATCGCGACCAGCGTGATGATCACGCCATCGCGGAAGACGGTGCCCAGCTGGTCATGAGGCACGAGCTTCAGCAGACCCCCGAATTGCGCGCCGAGTAAAAGAAAGATCAGCGCGTTGACCAGAAACACCACGAGCTCCCACACCGTGCGCGATTGGAGGCGAGATGCAGGGCCGACAGCGGTCGACAGACCCTGTTGGAGGTAGACGCCGCCTGCAACGCATGCAAGCACCGCGGACACGTGGAGCGATTCCGCCGCGGACCATGCGACGTACGGACCAGCGAGTGTGAGCAGCGCTTCGGCGAGTGGATCCTTCGTGAGGCGCAGGGCGCGCACGATGAGCCAGGCGACGAGCAGCCCGACGAGACTTCCGATCCCCGCATCGATGAAGAAACGGACGATCGACTCACCCCAGCTGAAGAAGCCGGTGACGGCCGCTGCGACGGCGGTGCGATAGAGCACGAGCGCCGACGCGTCGTTGACGAGGCTCTCGCCCTCGAGCACCGTGATGACGCGCGGCGGCACGCGCAGCCTCGACACGATCGCGGTAGCGGCCACCGCGTCTGGAGGCGAGACGATCGCGCCCAGCGCGACCGCGACGGGCCACGGAATGTCCGGGAAGAGCTTGCGCGCCACCACCGCGACGATCGCGGTCGTCACGACGACGAGCCCTATTGCGAGCGTCCCGATCTTGTCGAGGTTCCGCTTGAACTCCCGCACCGACGTGAACATCGCCGCCGACCAGAGAATGGGCGGCAGGAACACGAAGAACACGAGGTTCGGATCGAGCTGCGGAATCGTCACGCCGGGAATCAGCCCCACGGCGAATCCGGCGACCACCTGCAGGATTGGCGTCGGCACGGGCAGGCGCCGTGCCAGGGCGGTGAGCGAGACCACGAGCACGGCGATCACGACCGCGAAGACGACCGGCTGAAAGTGCATGCGTGTGGTCTGGGGAAGGGACCGGTGCGAGACAGAATGAATCTCCGGAGCCACCGCCCGCGCCGCAACGGCGGCCCGAGCGCTTCCGGGCGCGATTCGGCCTCACGCCGCACGCCCGGAACGATCCGCTCACCTTCCGATTGCGGCCTTTCGCCCCAAATTGGTGACGAAGCCGTATCGCAACGATAAGGGTTCTATCATGCTCCAAAGTGTGTGCACACGCCGATTGGGCCGGACGAGCGCAGGAGTCGCGGCGCTGTGGGCGCTCGCGCTCATCGCATCGCATCGCGCCTCGGCCCAGTCGAATGGAGGGCACGCCTCGAAGACGGCGCCGGCTTCGCACGCCGATCCCGCGCGCGTGCGCACGCGTGTCTCGATGCGCCGCGTCGACTTCTACGTCGACACGCAAGTGGTGCTCCACATTCGCCACCTCGACGGCACGATGCGCAGCAAGGAGGGCGGCCCAGTCGTGTTCGATGACAAGAACTCGTTCATCATCACGATCGACACCGCCGAAGTCGGCATGACGGGCGCCGATCTCTCCGCGCTGCTCAACAAGTACGTGTTCGGCTATAAGGGGTCGCCGCTCTCGCATCTGCATCTACGCACCGAAGGCGATCACGTCGTGCAGACGGGGCGCATGCACAAGGGGATCACCATCTCGTTCGAGATCACGGCGACGATGGATGTCACGCCCGAGGGTCTCCTCCGCCTTCATCCCATCAAGACGAAGATCATGGGGATGAACGGCGAAAAGCTCATGAAATTTCTGGGACTCTCGCTGGAGAAGATCCTCGATCTCAGCGGCGCGACCGGAGCCACCGTGCATGGGAACGACATCTTTCTCGATCCGAGAAAGATTCTTCCGCCACCGGAGATCGAAGGGCGCGTCGTGTCAGTGCGTGTGGACGGAGACGAGATGGTGCAGGCCTTCGGCAAGACGGAGCCGCACGAGCCGGTGCACGCGCTGGTTCCACCGGACACGAAAGCGCCGAATTACATGTTCTACAAGGGCGGCACCCTACGCTTCGGCCGGCTGCTCATGCTGGACGCGGAGATGCAGATCGTGGATCTCGATCCGGAAGCAGTGTTCAAGTTCGATCTCTCGCGCTACAACGCGCAGCTCGTCGCGGGCTACGAGCGCACGCTCGCGGATGGTGGTCTCGAGGTCTGGATGCGCGACGTCGACAAGCTCGGCGCCGAGACGGTCGTTGCAGCCAAGCCGGCGCTGCCGCACAGGTAACAAGTAACGCGTGGCGCCGGGCGCGCACTCTCTTGCGCAGCCGAGCTCGTCAGCGCATCGTCCGCAACGCCCTATCAATCGTCCGTCATCACCTGGAGTCGATACCGAATGAATCGCCGCCTGGTCGCGCGTGTGATCGCCGTGGTGCTCCTCGCGTATGCGTGCGCATTCCTGCTCGTCAGCTTCGACAAGGAGCAGATGGCAACGTATCGGTCGCTCAGCCACGAGGCACTGCTCGCAAAGTTGGCGAGCGTGAACGACGGCAACTTCGATGAAAGCTTTTTCGGTGGCTTCGTCATCATCGCCATCGTGGTGATGGGCGCGGATGCGCTCACCGCTCTCACCACGCTGGTCATCGATCGCATCTCGCCGCCGGAGTCCGGCCCTCGAGCCGCGGACGCGATGGCGGGAAGTGGTGGCTCACGTGTTGGCTGACATGCCGTGCGGGCCTGTCGATCGGCCGATGCCGCACGGCGGATTCGCGTTGGGGCTCCGCGTGCCGTTTGGGAGCGCACCCGGAAGCTGAGTACGATCAGGCCGTCCTCTGCAGCCTTGCATCGACACGCACGCTGCGCCGCACCGATCCGCGAGATCTCTCGCGGACCGGCACCACACGTGTGCGCGCATACACAACAAGCCCCGCAAGCAACCCGACGACGAAAGGCATGACCGCCGGCGCGATCTTGCCGCCAGCCATCGAAATGCCCGTCGCTCCGCTCATGACGATCACGAGTCCGGCCGCCGCAATGGGCGTGAGATAGGGACGAATGCGCAGCAGCGACGGAAGAATGAGTCCAACTGCGCCCGCGACCTCCACGATACCGAGAAAGCGCAGGAAGAGCCCCGGCAGCGGCATCTGCTTCGTCATCTCGGCGATCGGCGCGATCAGCTTGAAACCGCCCGCGAACAGGAACAGGCAGGCGAGCAGCACCTGCACGGTCCAGATCGCAATGTTGATGCGCTTCGTCGCACCGGGAGCGCGTCCGGTGGCGAAGCCGAGGGAGCTCGCTCCCAATGTCGTGGATTGCATGACGTCTCTCCTTGCTCGTCTGGTGGCGAGCGGGGCGCCGCGGGCAAGATATCCGGGCTCGAACCGCCGCTCTACACAGACGTCGAACGGGTGACGTGGAAATCGACATCGGTGCTGCGGCACCGTCGGATCCAAATCGCGGCCGAAACCAGGCTCAGCGCGCTGCGAGCCCCTTCGCCGCGCGGAGCGCGACCGCGTGCTTTCGCGCGTCCGCCACCACTGGCTGCAGCTCCGCGTCGGCTCCGGCCCACAACTTCGTTACCTGGTCATACGCCGCGATGGCTTTCGCGGTATCTCCTCGTGCCTCGTTCAACGCGCCCAAACGCTCGAATGCAGTCACGCGAAATTCGCCGAGCGCGTTCTGCCATTCCGACCACGGAGTCGTCACGTAGAGCTGATAGACGGCGATCGCTGAATCGGGGGAGCCCGACAGCTCCAGCGCGCGGGCGAGATCCGGAAGCGTGCAGGTCGGACAGAAATACAGCTTCACCGACTGGCGCAGCGTGGCCACCGCCTGGGCGGGCTTTCCCTCCGCGAGCTCGGTTGCGCCGAGCGCGCGGAGATACGTGCCCTCATCCCTGAGACCGAGACCTCCGCGCGTCGTTCCCGGCACGCGCTCATTCGCGCGCACATCGGCTAGCAGCTCGCGCGCGCGTGCGGGACGACCGCCGAGCGCATACACGTATGCCAACGTGGCGTAGTTGCGGTCGAGCGGCGGAAGTGTCTCGAGCGGATACCGCGCAATCGCCGCATCGAGCAGGGTGAGCCCGCGCTCCCGCTCATGGCGATACCAGATATCCGAGAACGCCAACGCGACCGCCGCTTCGAGATAACCGCCGCCGCTTCCCTCACCGGTCTGCAGCGTCTCCACCGCGTCGAAATCGCGATCCGACTCCGCGAGGTGTCCGCGAATGAGCGCGAGCGTGCCGAGCATCTTGAGCGGCTCGAGGCGACTGCCGGCGTCGGTGCCTGCGTCGACGAGCAGCTGCTGTGTTCTGAGACGCGCGCTGTCGTACTCGCCGCGCTGCAGCGCGAGCGCCACCTCGATCAAGGCGTCATCCTGCTGTCGCGGAAAACGACGTGCGCGTTCGGCGAGCGTCCGCTCCGCATCCTCGTAGCGCCCGCCGTTCAGCTGCGCTGTCGCGAGATGGTTGAACAGCAGCCCGATCGAAGAATCCGATTCGATCGCACGGCGGTAGAGCGATTCAGCGCGCGCAAACTCGCGAAGATCCATGTACACGGCGCCAAGATTCGCCATCCCCCGCGTGTCGTTCGGATAGAGCGCGAGCAGTGTCCGATAGGTCGTGATCGCACTGTCGCGCAGCCCGACGGTCGAGAAGTAGGTTCCAGCGGTGCTGTAGCGCTCGAGCTCGGAAAGTCGATCGCGGTTGCGAAAGGCGCGGGCGAGCGCATCGTCGGAGGCGGCATGCGCGCCCATCGCGTTGAGGTAGACGCCCAGCCTCCGGTAGGCCATCGCGAACGTGGTATCGAGCGCCACGGCCTGTCGGAGGATCTCCACCGCGCGATGCGTGTCGCCCTCCTGATCGCCAATGCGGATCGCCTGGGAGTACAGGCGGAGCGCCTGCAGCGATGAGGTGGTGACCTGCTCGAGTGGCGCACTGGAGCGCACAGTCCAGAGCGATTCGCCGATGCTGCGCCGCAATCGATCGGACACCTTGTCGACGACGTCGAGCAGCTTGCTGGAATCCGAGGCGTCCTCGCGAATGGAGAGGAGCGTCTCGCCACTCTCCACCGCGATCAGCTCCGCGGACACACTGTAGCCGGCGCCGAGTGCTGCGACGTCGCCGGTGACGAACGCCTTCACTCCATACCGCTCCGCAACCTCCCGGATCATCGGCTCCGACGTGATCTCGCCGGTGGGCTGGCGCATGTGCTCGAGCACGGCCTGTACCTGCGCACGGCTCATGACGCGCGTGCGACGCGACTGCGACAGATCCGCGCGCATCGCTTCCGTTATCGCGCCCGAGAGCAGGGAATCGCGCGTGTGGTTGTGAAAGTCGGCCACGAGTATGCGGTCGATCTTCGACGACGCGACTGAGCTCCGGCGAGCCGCAAGCCCGCCCGCGAGCACGAGTGCCGCGGCGATGAGGCCGGCTGCGCGCCAGCGCCATTCCGCGTACCAGCGCGGTTGCACCCGCGCGAGAGCACGTAGCGAAGGCGCTCGAGCATCGGGCGCCTCCGGAATCGAGGGGCCCGCGGGCACTTTCGCCACAGAGCCCATCGCGGCCACCGCGGGCTCCTCGATCACGGAGGGAACTTCTGTCACGCTCGCGCGTGCCGGCGCCGCACGCATCGCGTTGGCGAGCGCCTCCGTCTCCTTCGCGGGCTCAGCGTCGTATTCGCGCTCCATGCGCTCGGCGAAGCTCCTGTACGCGCGCAGCGCACCAGCGCGATCGTCATGATTCGCGAGTGCCACCATGAGCGCTCGCACGCGTACCTCATCATCCGGCGCAAGCTGGCACGCCTGCGTCGCCCATCGCA
Organism: Gemmatimonadota bacterium; assembly: GCA_028287205.1. Taxonomy (GTDB): domain Bacteria; phylum Gemmatimonadota; class Gemmatimonadetes; order Gemmatimonadales; family Gemmatimonadaceae; genus FEN-1250. The sequence goes on along the minus strand of JAQBQC010000214.1, from coordinate 266 downwards.
CCTCAGCCGTGCTATTGCCAAGCCGCTTCGCGTCGTCGGCCAGCGCCGCCGCCGCCCTCGCCGCGCTCGCGCAGAGCCGCGCGCGCGTGAGATCGACCCACTGTTCGAACTCGGGCGATGCGTCCGACACGAAGACCGCGTCGAGGAAGGCGCCGTGATAGAGCGAGATCGCGTGCTCCTCGCGCCCGGCATCGAGCGCCTGCTCGAACGCGATTGCGTCGCACCAGGCGCCGTCGTCGGCGATGCCGATCTGGCCGTCGCGCTCC
>JAQBQC010000170.1 GCA_028287205.1 Gemmatimonadota bacterium | reverse complement strand
TCGTGCAGGGCGCGACGCCGCTTTTCTTTCTCGACTATGTCGCGTTCGGCGCGCTCGTTCCGTCGGTGGTCGAGAGCGTCGTGCGCGGCGTCGCCGCCGGCTGCCGCGAGAACGGCTGCGCGCTGGTCGGAGGCGAGACCGCCGAGATGCCGGGCGTGTACACGCCCCCCGACTACGACCTCGCAGGCTTCATCGTCGGCTGCGTGGAGGAAGCGGCAGTGCTCGGCCCATCCCGCGTGCGCGCCGGCGACGTGCTGATCGGCCTCGCGAGCAACGGCCTGCACACCAATGGCTATTCCCTCGCACGACGCATCGTCTCCGAGCGCATGGGGCTCGGGCCGCACGACACCTTTCCAGGCTCGGCGGGTACCGTGGCAGACGTGCTCCTTCGCGTGCACCGCTCGTATCTCGCGGCGCTCCGTCCCGTGCTCGGCACGGTTCACGCAATGGCGCACATCACGGGCGGCGGAATTCCGGGGAATCTCAACCGCGCGCTGCCGTCCGATGTCGACGCGGTTGTGGATACGAGCAGCTGGACGATTCCCGATGAATTCCTGGCGCTCGAAAAGGCCGGAGAAGTGTCGCGCGACGAGATGTTGCGCGCCTTCAACATGGGTGTCGGAATGATAGTGCTCGCGGATGCGTCCGTAGCCGATTCGGTGATCTCCCACGCCGAGGCGGCGGGGGTGCCCGCGTGGGTCCTCGGTGTCACGCGACGCGGCACCGGGGCTGTCATCTTCGCGTAGCTCTGGAGGTCCGATGAAAATTCGTTACGGCACGCTGGTGATCGCATCCGCGCTCGGCATGGCCGGCGCGCTTCCCGCTCAATCGATCGACTCGCATTGCACGGATCCCGGCATCGTCGGCGTCGCGCATCAAGGCGGCGACGCGTGTCAGAAGGTCGCGGACCTGTTCAACTACATGAACATGCAGCTGGGCACGTGGGTCGCCGGCGGCAATCCGACGCTGGGGCAGGGCGGCACGCTCGGCGGACTCGGACACTTCACCGTCGGCGTACGCGCCAATGTGATGAAGGGGACGATTCTGGCCGTCGACGAGATTCATGTGCAGCCCGGCCCTCCGGTGTCGACGGCCATCCCGAGCAACGAGAAGTGGGTTGGCCTTCCCGCCGCTGATGTGGCGATCGGGCTCTTCAAGGGCATTCCCGTTGGCGTGACGTACATTGGCGGCGTCGACGCGCTCGTGAACGTCGCCTACCTGCCGAGCTACACGCAGCACTCGCTGCACGTCGGCGCACAGGACGGCAAATGGAAGCTCGGATTCGGCGGCCGGCTCGGCATTCTCCAGGAGTCGCTGCTCGTGCCCGGCGTGGGGGTGTCGTACATGGTGCGAGACCTTCCCACTGCGGAGCTCAGCGGCCACGATAACTCGGGCAACACCGTGAGCATCACCGACTATCGCATACGCACGAAACAATGGCGGATCACTGCCAACAAGCAGCTTCTTTTCCTCGGATTGGCCGTGGGCGTTGGTCAGGACAAGTACGACAGCCGGGCGTTGCTCACGTACAATGTGGACGGCAATACGCCGTCGGCGCCGATCCCGCTGCACATCTCACCCAAGCGCACGAACTACTTTGCCGACGTGTCGTTCAATCTGTTGCTCGCCCACTTCGTTGCGGAGATCGGTCGCGTGACCGGCGGCGACGTGACGACGTTCAACACCTTCTCGACAAGCGCGAGCGCCGCACGCAACTACGGCTCCCTCGGCATCCGCATTGGGCTCTAGCACGCGCGAGGTTCCGAACGGCGGCAGCGCGCGCGACGACGCTTCGTTCATGCGTCGCGCGCTCGAGCTGGCGCGGATGGGATGGGGACAGACGGCGCCGAACCCAATGGTCGGCGCCGTCGTCGTACGAGACGGTGTGATCGTTGGAGAGGGATATCACACGAGATTCGGCGCTGCGCACGCGGAGATCGAGGCGCTGCGTGCGGCGGGCGAGCGGGCCGAGGGTGCCACGGTGTATGTCACCCTCGAGCCGTGTGCGCACGTGGGGAAGACGCCGCCGTGCGCCAACGCGCTCGTGGCTGCGCGAGTGGCGCGCGTGGTCGTGGCGGCGCGCGACCCGAACCGCACGGCCGCGGGGGGCATCGAGCTGCTTCGCGAGGCGGGGATCGCAGTCACGCTCGGCGTGGTGGAAAGCGACGCGCGCGAGCTGAACGCGCCATTCTTCCATTCGTTCGTCGAGAAGCGTCCGTGGATCACGCTCAAGCTCGCGGTGTCGCTCGATGGCGCGCTCGCCGACGCGACCGGGCGCTCGCGATGGATCACCGGTGAAGAGTCGCGGCGGGTGGTGCACGAGATGCGCGCAGGCAGCGATGCGGTGGGCGTCGGCATCGGGACGGTGCTCGCCGACGAGCCCTCGCTCACCGTTCGGGACGCGCCGGCGCCGCGCGTCGCGCCCAGTCGAGTGGTGTTCGATCGCGCCGCGCGTCTGCCCGCACGCTCGGTGCTCGCCCGCACGGCTCGCGAGGTACCGACGATCGTCGTTGCCGAGTCGCCTCCGGCAGCGCGCGTTGCCGCGCTCCAGGCCCTTGGCGTGCGCGTGATGGACGCCACGTCGCTGCGTGTCGCGCTGGACGCGCTCGGCGACTCCGGCGTGCGTTCGCTGCTCGTAGAGGGGGGCGCGCGCCTCGCTGGCGCCCTCCTCGGGACCGGAATGGTCGACCGTCTGGTTATCTTTCAGGGGTCGGCGATCTTCGGCGCAGGCGCGCTAGGCGCGTTTGCGTTCGTTCCGCCAACGGAAGTGGAGCGCGCACCGCGATGGCGCACGCTCGAGCGTCGCGAGATCGGCACGGACACGATGACGGTGTACGCGCCACCGTCGGACGCCTGACACTCATCGAGATGGAACGCACGTATGTTCACGGGGCTCGTGGAGGATGTCGGAACGATCGAGCAGGTACGGGTCACGCCGGCCGGGCGTGAGCTGCGCGTGCGCTGTCGCTACGACGATCTGACGAACGGCGAGAGCATCGCGCTGAACGGGGCGTGTCTCACTGTGCGCGAGCATGGACCGCGCTGGTTCACCGTTGCCGCGGTCACGACCACCATCGAGCGTACCACCATAGGCGAGTGGACCAATGGTCAGCGCGTCAATCTCGAGCGCGCGATGGAGGCTGGCGACCGCTTTGGCGGGCACCTCGTTCTGGGTCACGTGGATGGCGTTGCCACGGTAGTCGACATCGAGACGCAGGGCGACGCGCAGCTCGTGAACCTCGCGCTCCCCGATGGTCTGTCGGAGCTCATGATTCCGCACGGCTCCCTGACGGTCGACGGCGTGAGCCTCACGGTGAACGAGCTTCCCGCGGCGGACGTGGTTCAACTCTCGCTCATCGAGTTCACGCTCTCGCATACGACGCTGAGCGATCTGCGCGTCGGGCAGCACGTGCACGTCGAGGGGGATGTGATCGGAAAATACGTGAGGCGCATGTTGTCGCCCTATCAGGGAGGCTATCAGGCGCCTTCCGCATTGCACGCACAGGACTGACAGAGACAATGGAATTCGCAACGGTAGAAGAGGCGATCGAGGCGATTCGCAACGGTGAGATGCTCATCGTCGCGGACGACGAGGATCGCGAGAACGAAGGTGATCTCATCTGCGCGGCCGAGCTGGTGACGCCTGAGATCATCAACTTCATGGCCAAGCGCGCGAGCGGCTTGATCTGTCTCGCGCTCACGCCCGAGCGCGTCGCGCAGCTCGGGCTCGAGCTGATCGGTGAAGGGAACGTCGACGCGCTGCGCACGGCGTACACGCAGAGCATCGACGCGGCGCCCAAGTACGGCATCACGACCGGCATCAGCGCGCAGGACCGCGCGCAGACGATCCGCGTCGCCGCCGATCCGGCCAGTGGACCGAACGACATTCGCTTTGGCGGGCACGTGCAGCCCCTGCGCGCGCGCCCAGGTGGTGTGCTCCAGCGCGTCGGGCACACCGAGACCGCGGTCGATCTCGCGCGGCTGGCGGGGCTCGCGCCGGCAGGCGTCGTCTGCGAGATCCTGCGCGACGACGATGGCGCGCCCGCGCGCCGTCCGCAGCTCGAGGAGTTCGCGGCCGAGCACAACCTCAAGTTCATCACCGTCGCGCAGCTGGTTGCGTATCGGCTGAAGACGGAGCGTCTCGTGCATCGTGTGGCCGAGGCGCGGCTCCCCACCGAGTTCGGCGTGTGGCGCATCATCGGCTACCGCAACGACGTCGACGACCGCGAGCACGTCGCGCTCGTGCACGGCGACGTCGATCAGGGCGAGAGCATTCTCGTCCGCATGCACTCGAAGTGCCTCACCGGCGACGTGTTCGGCTCCATGCGCTGCGACTGCGGCTGGCAGCTGCACGCCGCGATGTCGCAGATCGAAAAGGCGGGGAAGGGCGTCGTCGTCTACCTCGATCAGGAGGGTCGCGGCATTGGCCTGCTCAACAAGATCAAGGCGTACGCGCTGCAGGATGGCGGCGCGGACACCGTCGAGGCGAATGCACGGCTCGGCTTCGCGCCCGATCTCCGCAACTACGGCATCGGCGCGCAGATTCTTCTCGACCTCGGCCTGCGCTCGATCAGGCCGATGACGAACAATCCGCGGAAGATGGTCGGGCTCGAGGGGTACGGACTCCACGTCGAAGAGCGCGTGCCGATCCATGCGCCGGAGACGGCGGAGAATCGCGACTATCTCATCGCCAAGCACACGAAGCTCGGCCACCTGCTCGCGCACTGATGACGGATTTCGTTGGCGCGCCAGACATGACGAATCGTCACGTCGCGATCGTCGTGAGCCGGTTCAATCAGAGCGTGACGATGCGGCTGGTCGAAGGCGCGATCGATGCGCTCGAGCGGCATGGCGGCAAGCGCGCGAACATCGACGTCGTGTGGGTGCCGGGCGCGTGGGAGCTCCCCGCGGGTGCGCGCGCGCTCCTCGCCACCGAGCGCTACGCTGCGGTCGTCGCGCTCGGCGCCGTGATTCGCGGCGAGACGCCGCACTTCGACTTCGTTGCGGGTGAAGCGTCGCGCGGCCTCGCGGAGGCGGGTGCGGACTTCGATGTTCCGATCGGATTCGGTCTGCTGACGACGGACACACTGGAGCAGGCCGAGGCGCGCTCGGGTGGCGCGCACGGCAACAAAGGGTGGGATGCGGCGCTCGCCGCGCTCGAGATGGTGGATCTCTTCGAAAGGCTGCGTGCGCGCGAAGGTTGAGACGAGGGCGCGCGCCCGCGCGCTCCAGGCATTGTACGCGTGGGACATGAGACCCGGTCAGCAGCTCGAGCGAGT
>JAQBQC010000160.1 GCA_028287205.1 Gemmatimonadota bacterium | reverse complement strand
GCATGCATCTCACGGGCATCGGCGCGCGGCTCATGGAGGAGCATCAGGTCACCTTCGAGGCGGATGACGACGCGGTGCAGCTGCTCGCGCAGCTTGCCTACGATCCTGCGTACGGCGCGCGGCCGGTAGAGCGCACCGTCGAGCGGCTCGTTGTGTCGGAGCTCTCGCGCACGATCATCAGCGGCGAGCTTCCGCCGGAGTCGCACGTGCGCATCATGCGCGAGGATGAGGACGTGCTCATCGTGACCGGCTCTGTGGCACAGGTGAAGAAGGAAGCCGCGGAGATCGACGCCAGCAAGAAGAAGAAGGCTGTGGCGATGCCCGCGACTCCGGCGCCCGCAGAGCCCGCGGCGGTGTGACGCGCATGCGCCGCTACACTGCGAGTCCGCTGTACCGCGCGCTGATCGGCGCCGCCTTCGCGATTGCGATGCTGGCGCCGGCAAGTGCGCATGGACAGGGGATTTTCTTCTGGAAGAAAAAGAAGCCGCCTCCGCCGCCACCGCCCGCAGTCGTCGCACCGGCGGCGCAGGCACCCCCGGTGACCCCGCCCAACGCGCTCACGCCTGCGCAGCAGGCAGACAAGAGTCGGATGGTCACGCAGGCGCGCCAGAAGGCGCTCACGCGCGACACGACGGCGCAGGGCGCGGAGGAGCGTGCCGAGCTGTGGAAGATGGTGCTCATCATCGACGGCTCGGATACCGAAGCACGGATGGGCTTCGACCAGGCGCAGAAGGACATCGACGCAGCGCATGCGCGCGACGCGGCCGTGCAGAAGTCGCGCGAGGATGCGGTTGCGGCCAAGCGCGACAAGCTGCGTCAGGCGGAGACGGCGCTCGACGCGGGCGATCTCAAGACGGCGGACGGGCTGGTGGACGAGGTGCTGTCCACGGCGCCGGACGATCCGCGAGCGCTCTCGCTGAAGGCGACAATCGCGGACAAACGGAAATCGGCGGCGACGCGGAAGAAGATGCTGATTCTCGGGGCAATCATTCTCGCGGTCGCGGTTGCGGGAGGCTTGCTGCTGCTCCAGCTGATCCGCGCCAAGCGCGCGCACGACAAGGAAGCACGCGCGGCGGCCGCGGCGCGAAAGGCGATTCTCAAGGTCGTGGATGGCGTTGGCCGCGGGAAGCTGATTGCGCTCGACAAGGACGTGTTCCGCATCGGCGCCGCGATGGGCACCAAGCCCGAGGAGCAGAATGATCTGGTGCTCAGCGACAGCGACAGCGCGATCTCGCGCTACCACTGCTCGATCATCAAGAAGGACGGCGGCTTCTGGCTGGTGGATTCGTCGCTGAACGGCACGTCGCTGAACGACCAGAAGCTCGATCGCGGCGAGGATCACAATCTGGAGGACGGCGATGAGTTCGTGCTGGCGGACGTGACGAGGATCAAGTTCCTGTTTACGTGACTGCGCGCGGCTGGGCACGTACGATTGCGGCTAGGCAATTCCGGCTCTAACAATTTGATACGGACACTAACGGATACTGACGGACACAGACGGAAACTGACGTGGGAAATGATTTTGTCTGGGATTTTGTCCGTTCGTGTCCGTTCAATCCGTTCAATTCGTTCTTCTCATATTGTTAGTGCCCGCCCGCCCGAGCGCGCGGCGCCCGCCGCGGCCCGAGTGAACACGCATTCTCCCCCGGACCAGCGTACGCGGAAGTCACCAGCTAGCTCACCGTGTACCGATCCTTCCGGTCCGCAAACCGATCCACGTGCAGATGCACGCCCGTCCCCGCGCGATCCGCTAACCCCGCCTTGATTGCGCTCTGGATCTGCGCCTGCAGCACTGAGTCCGTCGAGAAATCCTTCACGCGGATCCCCGCGGCTCGGCAGTTCGCCACGATCCACTGCACCTGCTCGCGCGACAGATCGTTCACGCGCATGTCGATCGCGCCGCCCTTGCCATAGAGCGAGAGATGCTCGGCGTGATCGCGCCCGGTCACCACCACCTGCCGGTGATATTGCGAGGAGAATCGCGTCTGCACTGCGAGGAAGCGCGTCGCGAAGTCCGCCGCCGAGAGCTGTGCCTTGAGCGCCGCCGCGGTGCTCACCGTCGCCTTCGCATTGCGATACTGCGCGGGCACGTTGATGCTGCGCGTGCGATAGATCTCGCCCACCGTCGCCGCGAGCGCCGCGATGCGCGGCTTCACCCAGGGATTGTCGCGCAGCCGGCTCGTCTCGATGACGTTCGTTGAGCGCGCGAACTCCTGTAGCGCCTGGTCCGAGAGTCCCAGGTCCAGCAGCGTCGAGCCGCGTTCCATGTGGTCGTAGCTCACCAGGAGCAGCGAATCGAACAGCGCCGCGTCGTTGTCCGAGAGCGGCGTGACCTGCGACTCGCTGGTCGCGCCACGATACACAACCACTCCCGCAACGACCAGCAGCGCCACGAGCGCGAGAACTGCGCCCCACACGACGATCGCCCGCCCACGCCCGCCGGCGCTGCGCCGTGAATTGCGCTTCTTTTTCTTCTTGCCGCTGCGCCCCGCCACCGGCACGAACGCGTCGTCATCCGCCGCCTCTTCTTCGGCCGCTTGCAGCGGCTCGCCGGTCTCGAGCCGCCACACCACGCCGGGTACGACCTGGATGACGTCTCCGTTCTGCATGCGCGTCGGCCCCGACACCGAGCGCCCGTTGAGCAGCGGCGCCGGATACACGTTGGCGACCGGAGCGAGATAGAATCCGTCCTCTCGCTCCATCAGCGCCACGTGACGCGGTGCAACGCCCGGCAACTGCAGCGGCAGCGCCGAATCGGGTGCGGAGCCGATCCAGAATGGAGTCAGCGAAATCGATCTGGGCGCACCCTGCGTGGGCGCGACGGGAACAAGCCTGGGGTCGTAGGTCACGGCTCGTAATGGACGGAAAAAACACTGCGTTCGCAACGCTGGTGCACGAATCTCCCGTCACACGAATAACTTTCCCCGCATGGACCCCATCGAGGAATTCCGCGCGCTCTTCACGCAGGCGCAGGCAGTCGACCGCGCCCGCCTTCCCGACCCGACGGCGATGTCCCTCGCCACCGTGAGCCCCGAGGGCGCACCCTCGGTTCGCGTGGTGCTGCTCAAGGGCTTCGACGAGCGCGGCTTCGTGTTCTTCACGAATCTCGAGAGCCGTAAGGGTCGCGAGCTCATCGCCAACCCGCGCGCCTCACTCTGTTTCTACTGGCCAGCGCTCGAGACGCAAATACGCATCGAGGGGACCGCCGAGCCGGTGAGCGAGGCCGAGGCGGACGCATACTTTTCTTCACGCGCGCGCGAGAGCCAGATCGGTGCGTGGGCGTCGCTGCAGAGCGAGACGCTCTCGAGCATGGACGAGCTTCGCGAGCGTGTGGCCGAGGTAGAGGCGCGCTTCGCGAACCAGCCAGTGCCGCGTCCGCCGCACTGGTCGGGCCGTCGCGTGAAGCCGTCGAGCATCGAGTTCTGGCGCGCCGGCGTGCACCGGCTGCACGAGCGCCGGCGCTTCGAGCGCGACGGCGACAGGTGGACCATGCGGCGCCTCTACCCGTGACGAAATCGGTACTGTCAAACAGCACCACACGTCCGTAAGATTCGCCGCATGGCAACTCGAGTGGAGGCTAGTCCTCCTTCCGCCGCAGCGACCACGTGGAGCATCGATGAGTCGCGCGCGCTGTACAACGTCGAAGGGTGGGGCATTGGCTACTTCGACGTCAACGAGCAGGGACATGCGGTCGTCTGTCCCGATCTCTCCCGCCCCGATCGCAGGCTCGACCTCTTCAATCTCGCGATGGACCTCGGCGAGCAGGGCGTCGGCCTCCCGGTGCTGCTCCGCTTCAGCGACATCCTGCGCTCGCGTATCGAGACGCTCTACTCGGCGTTCGATCGCGCGATAAAGGAGTTCGAGTACGAGGGGACGTACACCCTCGTGTACCCGATCAAGGTCAATCAGCAGCGCCACGTCGTCGAGGAGATCGTCCAGTTCGGCGCGCCGCACGGCGTGGGCATCGAGTGTGGCAGCAAGCCGGAGCTGCAGGCCGTGCTCGCGCTCAGCGAATCCACGAATCACATGATCGTCTGCAACGGCTACAAGGACGAGGAGTTCATGCGCCTCGCCCTGATGGGCCAGAAGCTCGGACATCGGGTGTTCATCGTGATCGAGCAGGAAGGCGAGCTCGATGTGCTGCTGCGCGTCGCCGACGAGATGGGCGTCACGCCGCAGGCCGGCGTGCGCATCAAGCTCGCCTCCGAGGGGCACGGACGCTGGGCCGAGAGCGGTGGCGAAAAGTCGAAGTTCGGCCTGAGTGCGAGCGAGCTCGTTCGCGTCATCGACAAGCTCCGCGACGCCAATCGCCTCGAAGTGCTCAAGCTCATCCACTTCCACCTCGGCTCGCAGATCACCGACATTCGCTACATCAAGTCGGGGCTGCAGGAGATTGCGCGCTTCTACGCCGAGCTGCACACAGCGGGCGTGCGCGTGAGTCACGTCGACGTGGGCGGCGGACTCGGCATCGACTACGATGGCTCGAGCTCCACCATGACCGCGAGCGTGAACTACTCCGTGCAGGAGTACGCGAACGATGTCGTGTACACGCTCGCCGAGATGTGCCGCGAGCTCGAGATCCCGATGCCGAATCTCATCTCCGAGTCGGGCCGCGCGCTCACGGCGCACCACGCACTGCTCCTGCTGAACGTGATCGACGTCGAGTCACAGCAGGACGTCGAGCTGCCGGTGATCACCGACGACGACCACATGATCCTGCACGATCTCCAGGATTCGTACGCGTCGATCTCGGGCCGGTCCGCGCGCGAGGTCTATCACGACGCCACGTTCGCGAAGGACCGCGCGCAGGCGCTGTTCAACAGCGGGGTGCTCTCGCTGCGCGCGCGCGCGATGGCGGAGCAGCTCTACACGGCGACCGTGAACAAGGTAGCCGTGCTGGCGCAGCGCGATCGCGAGGAGTACGAGGACATCATCGAGGAGCTCGAAGCGCGGCTCATCGACCGCTATTTCTGCAACTTCAGCGTCTTCCAGTCGCTCCCGGACAGCTGGGCGATCGACCAGATCTTCCCGATCATGCCCGTACACCGGCTCGACGAAGAGCCCGAGCGTCGCGGCACCATTCAGGACGTGACGTGCGACTCGGATGGAAAGATCGATCGCTT
>JAQBQC010000126.1 GCA_028287205.1 Gemmatimonadota bacterium | reverse complement strand
CCGGCACGAAGATGATCTTCTTCGGCTCGCCCGTGAGAAAGCGCGCGATCCCTGCATCGGCCTGAGCGAGCGCCATCGCGGCTCCCTCCGGGATGTCGCGCGGCGCGTGGATCTTTCCGCGCACCTTGCCGTTCACCTGCACCACGAGCTCGATCTCGTCCACGGTCGCGAGCCCGCGATCGTACTCCGGCCAGCGCGACTCGAACACACCACCCTCGTGGCCGAAGTGCTCCCACAGCTCCTCGGCGATGTGCGGCGCAAACGGCGCGACCAGCTGCACGAGTGGCTCCACTTCCGCACGATGCGCCACGCGCTCCGACGCGCGCAGCACGTTCATGTATTCCATCATTGCCGCGATCGCGGTGTTGTAGCTCAGCCGCGCCGTGTCCTCCCCAACCTTGCGGATGGTCTGATGCAGCTTGCGCATCACCGCAATGTCCGGCGCGCCGAGGGTGCGCGCGTCGTGCGCCGTCTTCCACAGCCGATCGAGGAAGCGCCGCACACCGGAGATGCCTGCGTCGCGGAAGTCGCCGCCCTCTTCGAAGGGGCCGAGGAACATGAGATAGGTGCGGAATGTGTCCGCGCCCCAGCGCTCGATGTAGTCGTCGGGGTTCACGACGTTCCCCTTCGTCTTCGACATCTTCGCGCCGTCGCGGATGATCAGCCCGTGCGCGCGAAAACGCGTGTACGGCTCCTCGAAGCTCAGATGCCCCATGTCGTGGAGCACCATCGTGATGAAGCGCGAGTACAGCAGGTGCAGCACCGCGTGCTCGTTGCCGCCGATGTACGAGTGCACCGGCAGCCACCTGCGCGTGATCTCCGGATCGAACGGCACTTCGTCTCGATCCGCGCTCGGATAGCGCAGGAAATACCACGCGCTGTCGAGGAAGGTGTCCGACACGTCCGTCTCGCGGCGCGCGAGCTTTCCTCACTTCGGGCACGGCACCCGATACCACTCCTCGTGGCGCGCGAGCGGCGAGATCCCCGTGTCATCCGGGCGGAAGTCCTCGATTTCCGGCAAGATCACGGGTAGCTGATCTTCGGGCACGGGCTGCGCGCCGCAGTCGTCGCAGTAGATGATGGGGATCGGTGGACCCCAATAGCGCTGCCGCGAGATGGTCCAGTCGTGCAGCCGGAAGTTCACGACGGGCTTGGCGGCCGCGAGTCCCACCAACCACTCCGTGATGCGCGCCTTCGCCTCCGTCGCCGGCACACCATCGAACATCCCCGAGCTCACGAGGCGTCCCGCTCCAGTGTACGCCTCGGCGAGCGGCTCGTTCACGGTCGCGTCGTCCGGCGCGACGACGCGAATGATCGGCAGCTCGTACGTCTGCGCGAACGCGAAGTCGCGCTCGTCGTGGCCCGGCACGGCCATGATCGCGCCGGTGCCGTACTCCATGAGCACGTAGTCCGCGATCCAGATCGGGATGCGCTCGCCCGTCGCCGGATTCGCCGCGTAGGAGCCGGTGAACGCTCCCGTCTTCTCTGCGCTCTCGCCCATCTTGCGCGAGACCACGTCCTGCTTCGCGGTGCGCTCGCGGTAGGCTTCGACCTCCGGCCGCTGCTCGGCGGTCGTCAGCGCTGCGACCTGCGGATGCTCCGGCGCGAGCACGAGGTATGTCGCGCCGAAGATCGTGTCGGGGCGTGTCGTGAATACCACCACCGGCAACGCATCGGAGCCCACGATTGCGAACGAGATCTCCGCGCCCTCGGAGCGGCCGATCCAGTTGCGCTGCGCGCTCTTCGTCGACTCGGACCAGTCGATCCACTCGAGATTGTGGAGCAGCCGCTCGGCGTAGTCCGTGATGCGAAAGAACCACTGCTCGAGCAGCCGCTGCTCGACGCGCGCGCCGCAACGCTCGCAGAGTCCGTTCTCGACCTGCTCGTTGGCCAGCACCGTGCGATCGTTCGGACACCAGTTGACCGCCGCCTTCTTCTTGTAGGCGAGCCCCTGCTTGAAGAGCTGCAGGAAGATCCACTGGGTCCACTTGTAGTACCGGGGGTCCGTGGTGGACAGCTCGTGCTTCCAGTCGACCATGAGGCCTACGCGGCGCAGCTGGCGGCGGAAGTTCTCGATGTTCTGAGGAATCAGCCGCATTGGGTGCCCGCCGACCTTCAGGGCGTAGTTCTCCGAGTGGATGCCGAACGCGTCGAAGCCCATGGGCTCGAAGACGCTGTTCCCCTGCAGCCGCTGAAATCGTCCATGGATGTCGGCGCCCGTGAACGCGAAGACGTTCCCGACGTGCAGCCCTTCGGCCGACGGGTACGGAAACATCATCAGCTGATAGAACGGGGACGTCGCCGCCTTCAGATCGGGCTCGTTGGTGCGGCGCTCCTGCCAGCGGCGCTGCCATTTGAGCTCGATAGCGATCGGATCGTAGCTTGCCCCCTCGTCGGGGACGGGATGCGAAATGGACACAGTGTAGTGGAATTGGATGCCGGCTCCCCACGGGAGCGGCGGGGCAGTGATGAAATCTAGCGTTCCCCACATGCCGGACAAGCCGAAGGAGACGACGCTGCACGACACGCCGTGGCGCGCCGCGCTCGCCGCGAGCGTGCTTCCGCTCGTCGCGATCGCGCTCGTGGCGTGGGCGGTGTGGCGCTGGACGGACACGGCGCTCGCCGCCCTGCCGGCGCTCCACGCATCGGCGCACCGCGACATCCTCGGCGCCGCCACCGGGCTCGCGGCGATCGTCGTGCTCTCCATCCTCGTCGCCGCGACGACGATCGCGCGGCGCGCCGCGGATCCCGTCACCCAGCTGGCGCACACCGCGGAGCGCGCGGCCGCCGGCGATCTCACCGTCGCGTTCGATGCGTCGGGAGACGGCGAGCAGGTGCATCGGCTGCACCGCGCGCTCGACGAGATGATCGGCGCCCTGCGCCGCCTCGTGCACGCGATGCGCGCCGCCTCCGATGAGACGGCAACGATGTCCGCGCAGATCACCGCCGGCACGGAGCAGATGTCGGCCACGGCCTCGGAATTCGCGCGCACGGCGGGTGAGCTCAGCCAGGAGGCATCGCGGATGTCATCGGCGATCACGCTCACCGCTGCGGATTCGGACCAGCTTCTGCGCGTGTCCGCGCGGCTCGATGCCGGCGCGCGCGATGGCGTTGCGCGCAACGACTCGCTGGCGGAGCTGGCGCGCAACAGCCGCGCACGGCTGGACGACAGCAGCAGCGCAGTCACGGCGCTGGCCGCGGTGGCCGAGTCGAGCGCGACATCGGCGGAGGCGGTGAGTCATGCCGCGCACGAGATCGGATCCTTCGTCACGCTCGTGCGGCGCATCGCCCGGCGCGCGAAGCTGCTCTCGCTCAACGCCTCGATGGAAGCGGCTCGCGCGGGCGAGCACGGACAGGGATTCGGCGTCGTCGCGTCGGAGCTGCGCGCGCTCGCGATCACCGCCTCGCAGGCGGCGGAGCGCACGGAGACGGCGGTGGCGCTCGTGCTGGAGAGTGTGGAGCAGGCGCGCGAAAGCAGCCGCGAGACCGTGACCACGCTCGGCATCGTGCAGCACGCGCAGCGCGAGGCGCACGGCAGCTTCTCTGGCATCGAGCGGGCACTCGAGGATAGCATCGTGTGGTTGCGCACGATCGGCGACGCCGCCGCGGAGTCCGGAACGCTGCTCGCGGGCAACAATGCGCGGCTCGCCGAGCTGGCGCGGGGCACCGAGTCGTTCGCCTCGGCCATGCAGCAGGTGGCGGCGGGGTCGCAGCAGCAGAGCGCCGGTGCGCAGGAGATCGCGGCGGCGTCCGCGGCGCTGGCCGGCGCGTCGCAAGCGCTCCAGGCGCGCGTGTCCGCGTTTCGCGTGGGCGAGGGCTGAGCGCGTGTCGCGTCCATCTTCGATCCTGCGCTGGCGCGTACAGTCGGACGAGCACTATCGCGCGCTTCGAACGCTGCGGCGCGAGCACGCGCGTCAGGAGCGGCGCATCTGGCGCGAGCTTCGGCTCGTGTCGCTGTCCATCTTCGCGCTGATCGGAATCGCGATCGTCGCGCGGCGGTGGCGCGAGACGCATCATGTGCCGATTGCGTATCTGTGGGTGTTCGGAGTGCCGCTCCTCGCGATCGGGATCTATGCGGCTACGCGTCCACTCGCGATGAAGCGCGCGGTGAAGCGCCAGCTCGACGACGATCCGAGCACGCATCAGGAGCGCAGCTACACGCTCGATTTCGCGGGACTCCGCATCGACGGCGAGAGTTTCCACGTGGAGCTGAACTGGGCGCAGCTCATCGTCGTGCGCGAGACGAACGAGTTCCTGCTCTTCGACACGCGAAAGTCGGCGTTCTACCTGCCCAAGCGCGCCATTCAGTGGCCCGAGAGACTCGAGGGTGTGCGCGACCTTCTGGTCGAATACCTCGGCGATCGCGCCGACGTGCGCTAGCGGAGCGGATCCACTAGGGCTTCGCCAGGCGATTGTACTTCGCGAGCACCGCTCGCAAGCGGTCGTGCGGGAGTGCCGTCACGTGCAGGTTGTCCGCACCATCCATCGTTCGCGCGGCGACGAGCGCGTTCACGATCGCCTCTTCCACCGCCTGTGCGGTCGCCTCGAAGAGCGGTGAGATCAAGTCGTTCGACAGCATCGAGACTTGCGACACCGAGTCCGGGCGGAAGGTGGCGTTCGCGGTCGAGAAGGCAATGAAGATGTCGCCCGAGCTGTTCGCGCCGATGCCGCCGTTGCGGGCGATGCCGAGCGATGCGCGCTTGGCGATCCGCTTGAGCTGATGCGGCAGCAACGGCGCATCGGTGGCGACGACGATGATGATCGATCCCTGATCCTTGGTCGCGCCGTGCGGATTGGCGCAGCGTCCCCAGCGCTGCCCGCTGGGGAGCGAGTCGCGGGTGTCGTAGCACGGAAGGAGATCGGGAATCTCCTGGCCCACCGGCGTTCCGGCGATGTGCAGCAGCCGTCGCATGCCGTAGTTGCATTGCACGAGCACTCCCACCGTGTAGCCGCCATTCGCGGCGGGGAGCTTCCGCGACGAGCTTCCGGTGCCTCCCTTGAACTCGCCGCAGATCATCCCGGTGCCGCCACCGACATTCCCCTCGGGAACTGGGCCGCCGCGCGCGCCATCGAGCGCGGCGAAGACATGCTCCTTCGTCACGTGAAATCCGGCGACGTCATTCAGCGAGTTGTCGAGCGTCTCTCCCACCACGGGAAGCTCGTAGTCGAAGTTGCGGCCGTGCGTGATCGACCATTCGAGCGTCGCATCGCGCACCGTGCCCACGCTGAAGGTGTTCGTGATGAGCACCGGACCCTCGAGCATCCCGGACTCGTCGATCCACGTGGTGCCGGTCATCTCGCCGTTCCCGTTCAGCGTGAACCACCCCGCGAACACGGT
>JAQBQC010000119.1 GCA_028287205.1 Gemmatimonadota bacterium | reverse complement strand
GCGGCCAGCGCGCGGGTGATCTGCGGCCTCACCTGCGCTTGCACGCGTCCGCCCAGACACGCTCCCAGGAATTGTTCAGTCGCGCGAGTCACCGCGAGCGCCGTTTCACTTTCGCCGAACCCGTGTCCCTCGTTGCTCGCGAGCAGATAGGTGACGGGAATGTGCCGGCGATTCAACGCCACGGCGATCTGATCCGCCTGCGCCTTCGTCACCCGTGGATCGTTCGCCCCCTGGAAGATCAGCAACGGCGCGCGCGCAGAGTCGGCGCGAAAGAGCGGCGAGTGCGCGAGCATGTCCGCGCGATCGTTCGGATCGCGCGGATCGCCGACGAATGGATACCACGAGCGCGGAAGGAACGGTCGCCACGACGGCGGAAAGGACTCGAGCAACGTGACGAGATTGCTCGTGCCCGCTTAATCAACTCCGCACGCGAACCTGTCAGGTGGGAATGTCAAGCCGACGAGCGTGGCGTAGCCCCCGTAGCTTCCGCCCATGATTGCGATCCGCGACGTGTCTATCATGCCGCGGCTCGCGAGATACGAGATTCCATCGAGCAGATCGTCGTGCATCGCGCGCCCGAACTGCTTCTTCGCCGCGCGCGCGAACTTCTTTCCCAGCCCCGTCGTGCCGCGATAGTTCACTTGCAGCACGACGTAGCCCCGATTCGCGAGCAGCTGCACGTCCGAATCGAATTCCCACTTGTCCCGGTCCCCCCACGGTCCGCCGTGCACGAGAACGACCAACGGCAACGCGTGCGCGGGGCGTCCCGGAGGCAGCGTCACGTATCCGCCAATGCGCAGACCGTCGCGCGATTGGAACGACACCGGCGTCTTCTCGGCGAAGCGATAGCTGCGCAGTCCCGGGCGCGGGTCGTAGAATTTCTCGAGCGTCTTCCGCTGGCTCGAGTACAGATATGTCACCGATGGCTTCGTTGGCGTATTGAGCGTCACCACCCAGCGCGATCTGTCGTTGGTGCCCCCTCCCATCTCCACGACTCCGCCGCCCGCACGTCGCGTGGCCGCGAGCAGCGCCTCCATGTCCGATGTTTTCGGATACAGGCGCGCGGTGTCGCCGATGTAGCGCGTCATGAGCAGCTCGCCCGTCACATCGTCGAACAGAATCTGATCGATGTCGACCTGCTTCAGTGGATCGCTGTCGACGGCGATCTCCCTGCCGGTCGACAGATCGACGAGCACGAGGCGCGCGAGATCGGTGCCTTCGTTGCTGGTCATGTACAGACTTCCATTGGCCGTGAAGCGCAGCGGTGTGATCTTGTCCTCCACCGCGTACGATTTCACCATGCGCCACGGCGCCGCCTCGGACTCGCGCGCGAACAGCTGATAGTGTCCCGCGGAATCGACTGCGTATGCGGCGCGCACCTGACTGCGCCTGTCTGCGACGTAGCCCAGGAAGGTGCCGGGATTCTGCGCGGCGAGCTCCAGCGCGCTGGTGGCGAGATCCACGCGATACGCATCCGCGAGCGTCGGATCGCGCCTGTTCAGCGTGATGATCGCCGTCCCGGGCATCGTGCTGGGCAGCGCGAGCACCTCGACCTCGATGTTCTTGAAAGGCGTGAGGTCGCGAACGCTGCCCGTCGTGTCCGCGATGTCGGCCGCGAACAGATGGTAGTTCTCATCGCCGCCGCGATCCTGCAGCCAGAGAATTCGCTTCCCATCGCCGGACCACCAGTACGAGCCGATCGAGCGCACGGAGTCGCGCGTGACGGCGCGCTCCCGCGTCGAGCCCACGGGACGCACGAAAACATTCTGATGACCGTGCCAGCTCTTCATATAGGATAGCCAGCGACCATCGGGGGAGATCCCGCCCCACTGCATCACTGGCGATTCGTAGAGCGCCTCGATCGGAATCAGCCTGGGCGGAGAGCTCCCGCGGGGCGTGGACTGCGACATGGCCGGTGACACTGCAACGATTGCTGTTCCGCACGCGACGGCGATCGTCGCCCGGACGGTGCTTCCAGATACGAGAGCCATGGTCCCCCACGGTGAATTAGTGGTTGGACATCAGCGCCGTCAAAAGGGTTTGTGCCGGGAACCAGCGCCTCAACCCTCGGTGTCAGGCGCATGCGAACCGGGATCGCTATCTTTCTCACAGGCATTCGCGGTCGCCCGAGAGGCGCTCCACGGATCCGTCACCGGAGGTCCAATGAACGAAAAAGAGATGCAGGCACTACTCAGAAAGACCGCGGCGAAGGCCGCGGCCAAGAAGATGCCCAACCGTCCGACCTACGATAAGGCACTCGACGCTACGCGCGGCGAACGCCCCGAAGCATCCGAGGATGCGACCGAAATCTTCAAGGAGATGAAGAAGCGGACCTTCTGAGCGGGCGGCCCGCAGTCGCTCACGTCCCTCCCGCGCAATAGCTTCCGTCTACATGGCCGCCCCCTCCGACCTTTCCAAGCTTCGCATCGACCGCGAGGCGCACTCGGCGCCGGTGCGAAAGGCGGTCGTGCGTAACCTCGTACTGTTTGCCGTCGCGATCGTGCTCGTGGGGGCGGCCGCGATGGTCGTGAGGTCCCGCTCCGTTCCGACGGTCCAGGTGCTTACCGCCAGCGCCAGCGCCTCCAACACAAGCGGTGCGTCCGCAGGCGGCGCAACGACGGTAACAGCGAATGGCTACGTCGTCGCGCGCACCAAGGCCTCTGTCTCCGCGAAGACGCCGGGCCGACTCGCGTATCTCGGTGTGAGTGAGGGATCGTTCGTCAGACGAGGTGATGTGATCGCGCGCCTGGACAACGCCGATTTCGACGCAGCGGTCGCTCAGGCCGAAGCGAACATCGCTTCGTCGGAGGCAGCAGTCATCGAAGCACGAGCCGACCGCGACCAGCTCGTGATCGAGCCGCGCCGAATTCGGGAAATTCGGGCTCGCAATCCGGACCTGGTCTCGCAGCAGGATCTCGATGTCGCGACGAGCCGCGCGGCGCAGGCGGAGGCGCGAGTGAATGCCGCCGAGGCGCGCAAACGCTCGGCGGATGCCGCGCTTCGTATCGCCCGGGCCACGAACGAGAATACCATCATCCGCGCGCCATTTACCGGCACGGTGCTGCGCAAGGACGCCGAGGTTGGAGAGGTGGTGGCACCCTCGGTGGGCGGAGGGCTGACCCGGGGGGCCGTTGTAACAATGGCCGACCTGGCGTCGCTCGAGGTCGAAGTAGATGTGAACGAGGCGTATATTGGGCGCGTGCACGGAGGTTGGCCTGCGCGCATCACGCTCGACGCCTACCCCGATACCAGCTTTCGCGGGCGTGTTCGGCAAGTGGTTCCTACCGCGGACCGACAGCGGGCTACCGTGCAGGTAAAAGTATCCATCGACGACCACGACCCGCGAATCCTTCCGGAAATGGGCGCGAAGGTCGATTTTCTGGCTCCTGATTCTGCTCGCGCCGATGCGGGAGCGGCATCGCGGCCGGTGATTCGCATTCCCGCGGCCGCGGTGAAGACGGACTCGGGCACCACCGTAGTGTGGATCGTTCGCGACGGCCGTCTCGTGCGGCGTCCCGTGCAAACGGGACCGGTGAGCGGAGGCTTTCTCGAGATTCGCTCGGGGCTGAATGGCGGCGAACAGCTGCTCACCGGCGGCGTCGAGTCGCCGACCAACGGAATGCGCGTGAAGGTGCCGTAAGCAGCATCTCTCAACTCCGATCAACTCTCCCATGGCTCTCGTCGAAATCCGCAACGTCTTCAAGTCGTTCAAGCGTGAAGCGCAGACCGTCGATGTGTACAGCGGACTCACCATCGATTTCGAGGAGGGAAGCTTCACGGCCCTGATGGGCCCATCCGGCTCGGGGAAGTCGACGCTCTTGAATCTGATCGCGGGCCTCGACAAGCCGACGAGCGGTTCGGTGCGCGTGGCAGGCGCAGAGGTCAGCACGATGAGTCCGAGCCAGCTCGCCGCGTGGCGCGCGCGCACGATCGGATTCGTTTTCCAATCCTACAATCTGCTGCCGGTGCTGACGGCCGAGCAGAATGTCGAGCTGCCCCTGCTGCTCACGAGCCTCAACAAGAAGGATCGTGCAGAGCGCACCGCCATCGCACTGGGCGTCGTCGGGCTGCAGGATCGAATGGACCACTACCCGCGCCAGCTCTCGGGCGGTCAGGAGCAGCGCGTCGCCATCGCACGCGCCATCGTCGCCGATCCCACGCTCATTCTTCTCGACGAGCCCACGGGACAGCTGGATGCGAAGAGCTCGGACGAGGTGCTCGAGCTCCTGCGGCGACTGAACGATGAGTTCAACAAGACCATCATGATCGTGACGCACGATGCGAAGGCAGCCGAGCGCGCGAAGACGGTGCTGCACCTGGAGAAGGGGGTTCTTCTCGAGCGCATGGCAGTGGCGACATGAAATTCCTGCCGCT